>NZ_QAIQ01000472.1:4017-15399 GCF_003061105.1 Arthrobacter sp. HMWF013 | reverse complement strand
GCCTGGCATCACCCCTGGCCAGGGTGCTGCCGGCATATCCGACGACGGCCAGCGCGAGGATGACGCTCAGGCCGGCCAGCGCCCACCACGCCACAAGGTAGTGGCTCCCCTCCAGTCCGGAGAGGAAGAACTGAGCGAAGCTATTGAAGGCGGCGTGGAACAGGATGACGATCGGCAGGCTTGCCTGCGTGCTGTTATAGAGCCATGCGAGCAGCACCGACAGCGCGAAGACATAGATCGCGAATGGTGCCAGGGGACGCTGACCCGGATCGGATACGAATTCCGGAAGATGCCAGGGCAACCACACCAGTCCAACAATCAACGCGGCCGCTAAGGCGCTCCGGCCGTGTTGCAGCCGGGGTAGCAGAAAACCCCGCCAGCCCAGCTCCTCGAACATGCCCACAATGACGATCGTGACAGCGATTGATCCGGCAACCTGCAGAACGTCGGATGGCTCCCAGGTGGGGACCGGCGCTCCAGCCACCACAGCAGCGGCCAACGCGAGGGCGGGGACGGCGAACGGCACGCCCAAAGCCACGCCGTACCATGCAGGATGGATTCGCCACCGTCCCAGCTGGCGCAGCAGACCGGACAGGCCCGCGCGGCCACCTGCCAGGAATGCAACCAGGACCGCGGCCAGCCCGGGCCCAAATGGCACCAGTGGGCTGCTCTGCGGATTCATCAGCACAAGGGGCCAGATGCTCCAGGAAATCGCGTAAGCCAAGACCAGGTAGAGCACAATTTCATGCCGGGCCGCCCACCCACGCGACCGGTGTCCCTGAACCGTCATCGCAGACCTCTTTTCCTAGGCCTTTGATCTCGACAATCCTCGGCCGCCATGAGGTTGTCAAGGTGCCCGCAGACCTTGAATAGAAACGGCGGAGGGCTCTTCGAGAATCAGGTTCCTGGACTGGTGATGGATACTGCCCCGCTGCCAGCGCCCGGCTTGAGGCAGTCAGCAATCCGTTCGGCGTCACCTTGGGTCCCCGTCCCGAGCAGCTTGATGCTGAGGTGCGTGGAAGGCAGATCTGCTGATTCGATCGATTGGTCGATGAGCGGGTCTTCGAAGCAGTGGTCTATTGCGCCACCGTCCCTCGGACCGAGTACTGATACATACCAGCGATCCGAAGTTCCTGGCGTGATGCCCGTTGTGCCGGATCCCGTCCCGCAGCTTCCCAGGGCAAGGGGCAACAGGAAAAGACCCGTCCAACGGCGCATCTGACGCTTCATTAAGCCCTCCCCCGAACTCCCAGCCCCACCCAGAGCTTACGCTCGCCGCCGGTAGCGATGGCTAGGATTCAGGACATAACGGATTACCGGGAACCGAAGGAACGTCCATGTCATTCCAGGCTTACCTCAACACGATTGAAGACAAGACCGGCCTCACTCCGCGCGAACTGATCAACCTGGCCCGTGAGCGGGGGTATGACGATCCCGCCACGAAAGCCGGAACGATCACCGACTGGCTGAAAGAAGACTACGGACTCGGCCGGGGCCATGGAATGGCGCTCGTTCATGTCATCAAAAACGGCCCGAAGATTGATGACAAACACGTCGGGTCAGGCGGAACCCACAGCGACCCATCCGATGAACTCTGGCTGGACGGCCAAGCCACGAACCCCCACAAGGCCTGAGAAAAGGGCCTATTCCTTCCGCCGCACCACCAGTCCCGTACCGGCGGGAGCACCGCCGTCGGGCCCGGCCTGTGCCTCCAGCCCTTCAACAGTGAGTTCATCGACGTCGGCCGCGGTGTCCACGAGGACGGTGTCACCGTCCGCGATGTCCCCGGACAGGATGGCCTTGGCCAGCCTGTCGCCGATCTCCCGCTGCACCAGCCGCCGCAGCGGCCGGGCACCGTAGGCCGGATCGAAGCCGGTCATGGCAAGCCAGGCGCGGGCACCTTCAGTAACGTCCAAGCTGAGCCGGCGGTCCTGGAGCCGCTTGCCCAGCTCGGCAACCTGGAGTTCCACGATGTGCGCCAGCTCGTCCACCGTCAGGGCGTCGAACAGCACCACTTCGTCCAGCCGGTTCAGGAACTCCGGCTTGAAGGACGCGTTGACCGTGGCCATCACGGCGTTCCGCTTGGCATCGGGATCCAGCGTCGGGTCCACCAGGAACTGGCTGCCGAGGTTGGATGTGAGCACCAGAATCACGTTGCGGAAATCCACGGTGCGGCCCTGGCCATCAGTGAGCCGGCCGTCGTCGAGCACCTGCAGCAGGATGTCGAAGACTTCCGGGTGGGCCTTTTCCACCTCGTCCAGCAGGATGACGGAGTACGGCCGACGGCGGACGGCTTCAGTCAGCTGGCCGCCTTCCTCGTAGCCCACGTAGCCAGGAGGGGCACCCACCAGCCGGGCCACGGAGTGCTTCTCGCCGTACTCGGACATGTCGATCCGCACCATGGCCCGTTCGTCGTCGAACAGGAAGTCCGCCAGCGACTTGGCGAGTTCGGTTTTGCCCACGCCGGTGGGGCCGAGGAACAGGAACGAGCCGGTGGGACGGTTGGGGTCGCTGATGCCGGCCCGGGCGCGGCGGACGGCGTCGGACACGGCCGTAACAGCCTTGGACTGGCCGATCAGCCGCTTGCCGAGTTCCTCTTCCATGTGCAGCAGCTTCTGGCTCTCGCCCTGCAGCATGCGGCCGGCCGGGATACCCGTCCACGCGGAAATGACCTCTGCAATATCGTCCGCGGTGACCTGTTCAGCGACCATCTGGCTGGATTTGTCCGTGTTGGCTTCCTCCGCGGCTGCGGCTGCGCTCAGTTCACGTTCCAGGGCAGGGATCTCGCCGTAGAGCACGCGGGAGGCCGTTTCCAGGTCGCCCTCGCGCTGGGCCTTGTCCGCGGCGGACCGGAGTTCGTCAAGCTTCGCCTTCAGGTCACCCACCCGGTTCAGGCCTGCCTTCTCCGCCTCCCAGCGCGCGTTGAGTGCGGACAGTTCTTCGGTCTTGTCCGCCTTGTCCGCTCGGAGCGCTGCCAGCCGCTCCACGGAGGCTGCGTCGCTTTCGCCTTCAAGGGCAAGCTCCTCCATGGTCAGCCGGTCCACCTGGCGGCGGAGCTGGTCTATCTCCTCCGGGGCGGAGTCGATCTCCATGCGGAGCCGGGATGCGGCCTCGTCCACCAGGTCGATGGCCTTGTCCGGCAACTGCCGGCCTGAGATGTAGCGGTTGGACAGCGTGGCGGCGGCGACCAGCGCCGAGTCAGCGATGGTCACTTTGTGGTGTGCCTCGTAGCGCTCTTTCAGACCGCGGAGGATGCCGATGGTGTCCTCCACGCTGGGCTCACCTACGTAGACCTGCTGGAAGCGCCGTTCCAGCGCCGCATCCTTCTCGATGTTTTCCCGGTACTCATCCAGCGTGGTGGCGCCGATCAGGCGCAGCTCCCCGCGGGCGAGCATGGGCTTGAGCATATTGCCTGCATCCATCGAGGATTCGCCGCTGGCACCTGCGCCCACCACCTGGTGGATCTCGTCGATGAAGGTGACAATCTGGCCTTCGGAGCTCTTGATCTCCTCGAGTACCGCCTTGAGCCGCTCCTCGAACTCGCCGCGGTACTTGGCTCCGGCCACCATTGAGGCGAGATCCAGGGCGATCAGCGTTTTGCCCCGGAGGCTCTCCGGCACGTCCCCTTGGACGATGCGCTGGGCAAGGCCTTCCACCACCGCGGTCTTGCCCACCCCCGGCTCACCGATGATGACGGGGTTGTTCTTGGTGCGCCGGCTCAGCACCTGGATGATGCGCCGGATTTCGTTGTCCCGCCCAATCACCGGGTCCAGCTTGCCGGACCGCGCCATCGCCGTCAGGTCAGTGCCGAACTTCTCCAGCGACTGAAAAGTGTTTTCCGGATCCGGGCTGGTGACTTTGCGGTCACCGCGGACACCCGGCAGGGCGGCGAGCAGCGCCTCATGGGAGGCACCGGCGTCGCGCATTAGACGGCCGACGGCGTCACTCCCGGCGGAGAGCCCCAGTAACAGCACCTCGGTGGAGACAAATGTGTCGCCGAGCCTGTCCGCCTCGTTCTTGGCGTTCTGGATGGCCTGCAGGGCTGGCCGGGACAGCTGCGCCTGCTGGGTGGAACCGCCGGACGTGGCGGGCAGCGCTTTGATGGCTGTGCTTGCCTGGACACTCACGGCGTCCGGGTCAGCCCCGGTGGCGCGGAGGAGCGCAACGGCGACACCCTCCCGCTGATCCATCAGGGCCTTAAGGATGTGTGCGGGTTCCACCTGGGGATTGCCGGCCGTGGAGGCGTTCATGGCCGCAGCCGACAGAGCCTCCTGGCTCTTGGTGGTGAATTTGACGTCCAAAGAGAGCTCCTTCCGGGTTTACGTAATCGCTAAGTTGAGTCTAGTACGCTCAACCCTGACGTGCGGTTTCTTTGGCCACTTTTTTGCCGACAGCGAACCCGTCTGCCCGGGCAACGCTGGCTGGGCTGATGATCTCCCTTGCACTGTATCCCCGCCGGGGGAATCATCCTAGGATCGTTCTGTCCGGCGGCAACGGTGCCCCGGAACGTGAAGCGGAGGATTGCCATGAAGAAATTTGTTGTGCTCTACATGGGACCAAAGGCGGCCCAGGAACAGATGCTGGAGAGCTCACCCGAAGCGGCGCAGGAAGGTATGAAGGCTTGGCTTCAATGGGCGGACCGGGCGGGAGACGGGGTCGTGGATATGGGCAACCCCCTGATCGCCGGAAAGGAAGTCACTGCCACAGGAGTCTCAGAGATCAGCAGCACCAACCACATTGGCGGGTACGGCATCATCCAGGCAGACGACATGGAAGGTGCCCAGGCGCTGCTCGACGGGCACCCGCACCTGATGATGCCGGGCGGCAGCATCAGGGTCTACGAATCCCTGGATATGCCCGGAATGTAGCTTTCCCGGAGCCTCAGCCGGCGGCCGGCGTCTGCTCGATGTAGTTGATGACGAGGAACTCTCCTGCCGGAACCAGCTCCACATACCAGCGCGTTGTGGTATCCCAGCCCTCCCAGTTCCCCTGTCCGGCCACTGTGGGGCGGTAGACGGCGTCGAATTTCAGGAAGGTGCCGTTGTCAGTGGCGCTCGAGTCGATCTCCTGGAGCAGTTCAAAGGTGCCGCGCCCGCCCGTTTCCGGTTCCGCCTGACGGACTGCGGCGAGGTTCTGCTGGTTGAGCACCTTTACCGCCGCAAAGTACTCCTGCCAGGCGACGTCGGTGTGGGTGGTGAAAAGATTGTTGGCGTAGGCCTCGGCATTTCTGGCCGCAAGTTCAGCCACGCAGTTTTCCGGGACCGCCGTCCCAGGGCTCCACGCGGCGACCAGTTCCGATCCTGCGTTCAGCCAGCCGCTGTAGGAGTTCAGGACACTGCCGATGGATTCGCTCGGCGTGCCCTTGGGGATCCGGACCGGCATGACGTCATCACTGCCCACGAAAGGGCACTCGGGCGGCAGGACCGAAACGGGCGTCGCCGGGGCGATGTCGGGCGGTGGAGGCGGGGACGGAAACAGGCTGCATCCGGTCAGGCCGGCCAGCAGCGCCAGGACGGCGGCCGCCGTCGTCATTTTCTTCATGTGGTTCCCCCAATACCGCCGCCGCTTCCGGACGACGCTGACCAGCCTACCCGGGGCAGGGGGCGTACACAGTGAGAGAGCGTCGTCCGAAAAGGCGCATCAAGTGAGTGAGCGTCGGGGCGGTCAGGCGGGGTAGATGGCCACGGCGCCGGCCTTGACCACGAAGTAGACCTGCATGCCGGGCGCCAGCCCGAGATCGGCGGCGGCGGCGGTCGTGATGTCGGCGGTCAGCAGCCCGCCTTCCCCGGCGCGGACCCTGATGCCGTCGCCGTGCGGCTCCAGGTCCGTGATGGTGACGGCGAAGGAGTTCCGCGGGCTCCCGTGCGCCTCGCTGAGGAAGATGGAAACGGCCGACGGCGGGAAGACCGCCACGCCCGGCTGCCCGGTGGGGAGCGGGCCGGGGAGGTCGTCGTGCTGTCCGTAGAGGTTCAGGGCCCCGGCGCGGAGGCCATGTCCGGTGATCTGTCCCGCCACGAAGTTGAGCCCGGCCAGTCCTGCTGCAAAACGGCTTCGCGGCCGCTGCAGAACGTCACGGGTGGGGCCTTCCTCGCTGATTTTGCCGTCCTCCAGGATGATCACACGGTCGGCCAGCATCAGGGCGTCGAGGGCGTCGTGCGTGATGATGATGGCCCGCCTGCCCGCCAGCACGCGCCGCAGCAGCCTCCGGAGCAACGGCGCTGCGTGGATATCCAGTGCGGCCATGGGCTCATCCAGCAGCAGGAGGCCGGGCTCGGCCGCGAGCGCCCGGGCCACTGCCACGCGCTGCGCCTGGCCGCCGGACAGCTCCGCGGGGCGCCGGGACCGGAGATCCGCTGCCTCGACTTCCGCCAGCCAATGTAAGGCTGACCCGGCGGCGGCCCGTCTCGCAGCACCGCCGCTGCGGGGCCCGAAAGCCACGTTCTCCAGCACGCTCAGGTGCGGAAAGAGCAGCGGTTCCTGGGCCAGGAGTGCGGTACCGCGCCGGTGCGGGGCCGTCCACTGGTTCCGCCCTTCGGTGAGATCAAAGAGCGTCTTGCCGTCCAGCCCGGACCTGCCCGAATCCGGCTGCAGCAGGCCTGCGATGACGTTCAGCAGTGTGGATTTACCTGCGCCGTTCGGTCCCATGACCGCCACGGTTTCGCCGGGGCCCACCGTCAGGGAGACGTCGAAACCGCGGGCGGCCACGGCGGCCTCAACCATGAACGTCACCGGACATCACCGCCCCGGGCGGGCGCCGTCGTCGTCGTAATTTCCCGGCCGACCATGCCGGAACCGCGGTACGCGAGGGCCACCACGGCCACAGCGACGGCCACCAGGACCAGTGACAGCGCGACGGCGGCCTCGGCGTCCGTTTCCCGCTGCAGGTAGATTTCCAGCGGCAGGGTCCGGGTCACCCCCTGCAGGCTGCCCGCGAACGTGAGGGTGGCGCCGAATTCGCCCAGGCTGCGGGCGAAGGACAGCACCGCGCCGGAGGCCAGGCCTGGCAGCACCAGCGGCAGGGTGACGCGGCGCAGGACCGTGCTGGGGCTGGCACCGAGGGTGGCGGCCACTGCCTCATACTTTGGCCCCGCGGTGCGGAGAGCACCCTCGAGACTGACCACCAGGAACGGCAGCGCAACGAACGTCTGTGCCAGGACGACGGCGGTGGTGGAGAATGCGATCTGGATGCCGGCCACTTCCAGGGTCCTGCCGAGGAGCCCCTGCCGGCCAAAGGTGTACAGGAGGGCAATGCCGCCCACCACCGGCGGAAGCACCAGCGGCAGGAGGACCAGCGAGCGCAGGACCCGCTGGCCGCGGAAGCTGCCGCGGGCCAGGACAAGCGCCAGCGGAACCCCCAGGACGATGCACAGGACGGTGCTCGCGGCGGAGGTGCGCAGGCTCAGGCCGAGCGCTGCCAGCGACGATTCAGAGGTGACAAGCGGGATGAACCGGGCCCAGTTGACCCTGGCCACCATGCCCACGAGCGGCAGCACGACCAACAGCGCCCCTGCCGCGGCGACGGCGTAGATCCAGCCTGGGATGCCGGTGTACGTGGCTGGCCTGCGCGCCTTGAATGTTGGCGGTGTCACGGCGCGCCGAAGCCCGCGGCGGCCAGGACGGCCTGGCCTTCCGCACCGAGGACGAACGCCACAAAGGCGTCCGCCGCGGGTTTATTGCCTGCACCCTTGACGGCGGCCAGGGGGTAGGTGTTGACGGCTTTGGCGGCCTCCGGGAACGGCACCTGTTCCACCGTGGCGCCCGCGCTCCTGGCGTCGGTGACGTAGACCAGCCCGGCATCGGCCTCCCCCGAGCTGACCTTGCCCAGGACGTCAGTGACGGAGGATTCCTCGCTCACCGGCTTGAGGGCCGCGCCGGTCTCCTGCTCGATCGTCGTGGTGGCGGCACCACAGGGCACCTGGCTGGCGCACACCACCACCTTGACGCCCTGCCTGGCGAGGTCGCCGAAGGATTTGATGCCTGCAGGGTTCCCCGCCGGGACAGCGATGGCGAGGGTGTTGGTGGCGAAATCCCGGGGTTCGCCGTCCACGAGGCCTTGGTCCGCCAGCTTGGCCATGTTCCGGGCGTCGGCCGAGGCGAAGACATCGGCCGGTGCGCCCTGGCTGATCTGCGTGACGAGGTCGGCCGAGCCGGCGAAGCTGAGGGTGATCTGTGTTCCCGGATTGGCTGCTTCGAACTTCCCGGCCAGTTCCGTGAAGGCTCCCTTGAGGGAGGCGGCGGCAAACACGGTGAGCGTTCGTCGCTGACCGGCCGCGCCGTCGTCGTTCGTTCCGCCCTGTCCCGCCGGTGCGCATGCGGCGAGGGTCAGCACCATGAGCACCGCAGCGGCCCATGCCGCAAGGGGGTGCTTCATGCTGAACCCTTGCCGTGCGGGGTTTCGATGATGACGGTGGTGGCTTTGACCACGGCGGTAGCCACCGAGCCAAGCTCAAGTCCCAGTTCGCGGACGGCTTCGCTGCTCATCAGCGACACCACCCGGAACGGTCCGCACTGGAGCTCCACCTGGGCCATGACCTTGTCCGCGGTGATGCCCGTGACCAGGCCGACGAACCGGTTGCGCGCCGAACTCCCGGCGCGGTGGGGATCGTCCGGAAGCTGCGCGAGCTTTTGGGCGTGCCGGGCGAGTTCGAGCCCGTCCACCGCCAGCCGGCCGGCGTCGTCCTTGACCGGGGTGAGGCTGCCGTTCTCGGTCCAGCGCCTGATGGTGTCATCGCTGACGCCAAGGAACCGGGCTGCTTCAGAGACGCGGATCGTGGGCATTCAGTCACTCTAGTCCGCATTTGCGGGGTTGTCTTCGAGATGGCTCCGCAATTCCTGCCCTGCCCCTGGCATAGGGGTCTTCGGTGGCGCCCGCCTCGCACAGTGCACCTCTGGAACGGCGTGGACCTACGTCCTACGCTATGGGGAGGGGAAGAGCCGCACTCGCTGAGGAGCGTTTGTGATGAAGTGGATCAAGCCTGGCAGCCCCGAGTACGAGCCCGCCCGCAAGGTTTTCAATGCCATGATTGACCGGCGCCCGGCAGTCATCGCCCAGTGCTCAACCGACGCAGAGGTGGCCGAAGCCCTCCGCTACGGACGCGGGAATTCACTGCCGATCGCCGTCCGCGCCGGAGGCCACTCGGTGGCCGGAATGTCCACGAACGATGGCGGCCTGGTGGTTGACGTCCGGCCGATGAAATCGATCGATGTGGACCCGGAATCGGGCATCATCACCGCCGGAGCGGGCGTTACCTGGGGCGAATTCGACCGCGCCACCCAGGCGCATGCCTTCGCTGTGACCGGCGGCAGGGCCTCCACCACCGGGATCGCCGGCTTCACCCTGGGCGGAGGGTCCGGCTGGCTGGAGCGCTCCTTCGGGTTCGCATGCGACAGCCTCGTCTCCGTCAACCTGGTAACGGCCGACGGCGAGCGGGTCACCGCGAGCGCGCGGGAGAACCCGGAGCTGTTCTGGGCGCTCCACGGCGGCGGCGGCAACTTCGGGGTGGCCACGTCATTCACGTTCCAGGGGCACCGGCTGGGTCCGGTAGTGCATGCCGGGATGTGGCTGTGGCCCGGCGAGGAGGCCACCGACGTTACCCGTGCGTTCAGGGATCTCGCACTGGCGGCTCCTGATGGGGTGGGCCTGGCACTGCTGTACGTCACGGCACCGTCCGAGCCGTTTGTGCCGGAGCGGATGAAGGGAAAAATGGCCGTCCTAGTGGTTTACGTGTACGCGGGTGACACCGAAGAAGGCTCTGAACATGCCAGGCCGTTCCGCGAACTCGGGCCCGCGGTGGACCTGGTGGGAGACACCCAGTACGCAGCGTTCCAATCATCCCTGGACGACCCGCCGGACCACTACAACTACTGGAGCGCGGACTATCATGACGAACTCCCGGACGAGGCCTTGGACCTGTTTGTGGAATCGGGCCGGAACCTCCCCGATGCCACGTCCCAGCAGCTGATCGCACGGTGGGGTGGCGCGGTGGGAGGCAACGCCGCTGCCGCCACGCCACTGATCAACCGGAATGCGGCCTGGGTGAGCCACCCGTACGGAATCTCCCCGACCCCCGAAGAGGGCGAGCGCGCCAAAGCCTGGGTGAGGGACTTCCGCGGCAAGATCGCCCCCTACGCCACGGGCGGCGTGTGGCTCAATTTCATCGGCCACGAGGGGCAGGAGCGCATCCGTGCCGCGTTCGGGAACGGCAACTACGCCCGACTGGCCCGGGTGAAGCGTGACTTCGATCCGCAGAACGTCTTCCGCGGCAACCAGAACATCCTGCCCGCGGGCTCCTGACCGGCTAACCCGCCCAAACGCCCGGCAGACCCCACCGCACTAGACTTCCTGCATGGCGATTTTCCTTGATCCGCCCCTTTGGCCCGCGCACGGAACGCACTTCTCGCATCTTGTTTCGGACACCTCGCTGGACGAACTCCATGCGTTCTGCGCCGCTGCGGGCATCCCGGAGCGGGCGTTCGACGGCGACCACTACGACGTCCCCGAGCGCCGGTTCGAGGACCTGGTGGCCGCCGGCGCCATTCCGGTGGAGGCCCGGATCCTGGTCCGCAAACTCATCGCCAGCGGGCTCCGCATCCCGGCCCGGCAGCGCAACAAATCGCTGAAGGTGCCGCTGCTGAACCGCTGGGAGGCAATCATGCCCGGCCACGATGCCCTCTTCCTTGACCTCCTGGACCGTTGGAGCGAGGAACACCGGCGGTACCACGGCTGCACCCACCTGCTGGCCGTGCTCGAAGCCCTGGACCTGCTCACCGATCCCGCCGACCCGCCGCGGACTGTTCTGCTCGCGGCGTGGTTCCACGATGCCGTCTACAACGGGGTGGCCGGCCAGGACGAGGAGGAATCCGCCCGGCTCGCCGAGGAGCGGCTGACCCACGCCGGGCTCCCGGCCGCGGACGTCGGGGAGGTGGCCAGGCTGGTGCGGCTGACCTCGGACCACCGTCCGGAACCTGGGGACGACGACGGCGCCCTCCTCAGCGACGCGGACCTGTCAGTTCTCGGCGGGGAGCCTGAGCCCTATGCCCGCTATGTGGCCGCCGTCCGGGAAGATTACGCGCACATCGGCGACGACGATTTCGCGGCCGGGCGCGCCGCCGTCGTCCGTCAGTTGCTGGACCTGGACCCGTTGTTCCACAGCGAGCGCGCACGGGAACTGTGGGCGGAGGCAGCGCGACGGAACCTGATGAGCGAGCTGGCCTGAGGGTTCCGGCAAGCGAGCTAAGCCTTTACGGCCGCGGGAGCCGGTGCAAGACTGCTCCGATGAGCCTGCGCATCCAATCTCTCTGCATCGATTCCACCGACCCCAAGATCCCCGCCGACTTCTGGGAAAAGGCCCTGGGCTGGCGCCGGACGTACGAGGCGGACGA
>NZ_QAIQ01000472.1:0-4007 GCF_003061105.1 Arthrobacter sp. HMWF013 | reverse complement strand
GCCCGGACCTGTTGTTCCTGAAAGTGCCCGAGCGGAAAGAGCTCAAGAACCGGCTGCACCTGGACCTCAGGCCGGAAGACCAGGCTGCTGAAGTTGAGCGGCTCGAAGGCCTGGGCGCCTCACGCATCTCAGTCGGCCAGGGACCCGAGGTGACGTGGGTGGTGCTGGCAGATCCCGACGGGAACGAGTTCTGCATCCTTCGGGCGGTGCAGGCCGAAGATCAGCCCGCCGGCTAGCGGTAGCTGGCGATAAACGGCCTATCGGTGGGGACAATCTGCTTGCCGAGCGGCATCAGGCTGACGGGGATGAGCTTCAGGTTGGCGATGGCCAGGGGGATTCCGATGATGGTGATGGCCATGGCGAACGCCGTCACCACGTGGCCGATCGCAATCCAGATGCCCGCCACGACAAGCCAGATCACATTCCCCAGCAGTGAAAACACTCCGGTACCGCCTGGCTTGTCCACCACCATGCGCCCGAACGGCCACAGGGTGTAGGCGGCGATCCGGAACGATGCGATGCCCCACGGAATGGTGACGATCAGCAGGCAGCAGATGATGCCCGCCATGAAATAGCCCAGGGCGAGCCAGAATCCGCCAAAAACCAGCCAGATGATGTTGAGCAGTGTCTTCATCTGTCCATTGTGCCCTGCAGGGTCTGACAAAAACGTAGGGGTCTGCCCTGATTCGTCCCTGAAACCTTCGCCCCTGGAACGGTCAGCCCTTGGCGGCCTCGATGAAGGCCCGGATCTTGGCCAGGTCCTTCACACCGCGGGAAGCCTCGACGCCGGAGGAGACGTCCACGCCCCAGGCCCCGGATGCAGCAGCAGCCCGGCTGACGTTCTCCGGAGACAGTCCCCCGGCGAGCAGCCACTTGCGGTCCTGAAGCTCTGTCACGTCCACCATGGAGGCGTAGTCCCAGGTCTCGCCGGATCCAGGCACGGCGGCATCTATCAACAGGAGTTCCTCGCCCCAGTCGGCGAACGCGTCCGCCGTCGCTGCCATGGTGACTGCCCTGATCAGCTTCATGCCGGCGTCGTGGACTGTGGTGACGTCGTCCGGGGTGAGGTCCCCGTGCAGCTGGACCCACTCCAGGCCTGCGGCGCGGGCGATCGCCACAGCGTCCGCGACGGGTTCATGCCGGAAGACCCCCACTGCCACCACGCCGTCGGGGATGTCCGCCTTCAGCCGGGCAACCTGGGACGGCGAGACCGCCCGGGGGCTGGCCGTCAGGACAAAGCCGACGGCGTCCGCACCGGCGTCGACGGCTTCCCGGACAGATTCGGGCGTACTGAGACCACAGACTTTGACGAACATTCCCGGCTCCTTCAGGCTGACTTCGTGTTGTCCCCCCGGAGGAGATTAGCAGGCACACGGCCCCGGCGCCTCTGTTGTCCAGCCATTCAGGCACCGGACAGCACACGCCCCACCATGCCGCGCCCGGATTCCTCGAAAGCTGCGTCGCCGATCTGGTGGGCCCACACCACTGTGCCGACCGCCTGATTCAGGTTCTCCAGACGCCACAGATCAGCTTCCGCCGGCCCCACAATCCTGCCCAGCATGCCACGCCCTTGCCCTAGGGCGTCGGGGGTCCGGCAACAAACTAGGCTGGTCGGATGGAGATCATCCGCTTTGCAGAGCTCAGGAACGAACCGTGGCGCAACAAGGGCGGTGTGACGCGTGAGTTGGCGAGCCACCCGAAGGCCGCCTCGGCGCAGGACGGCGCCTGGGACTGGCGTGTCAGCATCGCCGACGTCACCAAGGCCGGCGATTTCTCCACGTTCCCCGGGATGGAGCGCGTACTGACCGTGATCGATGGCGAACTGCTCCTGCTGACCGTGGACGGCGCCGAACATCCCCTCGAAAAGTACCGTCCTTTCAGGTTCTCCGGTGAAGCGGCAACCCACGGTGCCCTCCCCACCGGGGACGTCCGCAACCTGAACGTCGTCACGCGAAGTGACACCTACAAGGGCTTCACGTCCATCATCGAGCTCTCCAAAAAGCGCGCGCACCCCGTCTTCGGAGGCCAGCTGGCCGTGCTGCTGCAGGGCCAGGCAACGGTCAGTCCGGGTGCCGCCGAGGATGCCGAGGAAGGGACGGACGCCGAAACCGAAGCACCCCCGGCACCAGAACCCGAGGCACTGGGCCGCTACGACGCCGTCGTCGGTTCCGATGTACGCTCCCCCGAAATCCTGGGCCGCGGCTTCCTGGCCGTGGTCTCGATCGACCGTGTGACAGGGTAGCCTCGCCTGCGTTATCCGAGCCTTCCCACACTGGCCACTGCGGCTGGCCGACCCTAAACTCGGGCTATGACCACCTCTTTTAATGCGCTTCTGTCCACCCAGATCGGCAACGAGTTCGCGGCTTCGCAGCAGTACATTGCCGTGGCCACCTGGTTCGCCAACCAGGACCTCCCGCAGCTGGCCCGCTACTTCTACCGGCAGTCGGTGGAGGAACGGAACCACGCCATGATGATGGTGCAGTACATGCTGGACCGTGACATCACCTTCTCCATCCCAGGTGTCCCCACCGTCCGCAATGACTTCTCCTCCGTCACTGAACCGCTGGCTCTTGCCCTGGAGCAGGAGAAGGAAGTGACCCGCGACATTGAGGCCCTCTTCCGGGCGGCCCGCGGCGAGGACGATGCCCTGGGCGAGCAGTTCATCCTCTGGTTCCTCAAGGAGCAGGTGGAGGAAGTCGCCTCCATGACCACCCTGCTGAACATCGCCGAACGCGCCGACAACCTGTTCGACATCGAGAACTTCATCGCCCGCGAAACCATCGGCGACGGCGGCCGCGACAGCTCCGCCCCCGCGGCAGCAGGCGGCGCCCTCTAAGCGCAACGCGGGGTCACTTCTGACCCTCTGGAGGCCTCATATCGGGCGTTTAGTGACCCCGCGTTGGATGCATTTCCGGCTCAGCACCCGCGGTGAGGTTGGCCACCAACGTGGCCACCCACCGCCGGGCGTTGCTAGGCTTGGAGCCAAGGCTCCCCCAACGGGGTCTCCGGACGACGGTTCAGTACCCGGCACGCGACAAGACTGGCCAAAGGATCTGTCATGTCGTGGTTAATCCTCATTCTTTCCGGGGCGCTCGAGGCCGTCTGGGCCGCCGCGCTGCACCGGACCTTCCAAGGAAAAGGCAAGCGACGCATCGCGCCCGCGCTCCTCTTCCTGGTCTCCGTCCTCGCCAGCATGGCCGGCCTGGCCATCGCCATGCAGGCCATCCCCACTGGGACCGCCTACGCCGTGTGGGTGGGTGTGGGCGTGGTGCTGACCTCCGCCTACGCGATCATCACCAAAGCGGAACGTCCGACGGCGGCGCGCCTGCTCCTGCTCACCGGCATCGCCGCGTGCGTGGTCGGCCTGAAAGTGGTGGCGTGATGAACCCGCGTTCCGTGGCGTGGCTCCTGCTGCTGGCCTCCGCCGTGCTCGAAGCCGTGTGGGCCACCGCGCTTGGCCTGTCCGACGGCTTCACCCAACCCCTGCCGACCCTTGTCTTCGCCGTGACGGCCACCCTCAGCATGATCGGCCTGGGCCTGGCCATCCGCAGCATCCCGCTCGGCACGGCCTACGCCGTCTGGGTGGGAATCGGCGCTGCCCTGACGGTGGGCTGGGCGATGGCCACCGGCGTCGAACCCTTCAGCGTCCTGAAGGTGCTGTTCATTGCCGGGATCGTCGGCTGCGCGGCCGGGCTGAAGGCACTGCCCGCCGGCACAAAGGCGCGGGAGGACCACCCGGTCTAGGCTTTTGCCATGGACTCCCCCGAGATTTCCCAGGCTGTGGCTGCCCTGCGTTTTCGAGTGGACGGCGGGCGGCGGACACTGCTGGGCATCACGGGGGCGCCCGGCTCCGGGAAATCCACCTTTGCCTCGTGGCTGCAGCAGCAGTTCGGGCCCGGGCAGGCAGTGGTGGTGCCGATGGACGGCTTCCACTTGGGCAACGCGATCATCGACGGCACACCGCTGCGGCAGCGTAAAGGGGCAATGGACACGTTCGACGTCGGCGG
>NZ_QAIQ01000471.1 GCF_003061105.1 Arthrobacter sp. HMWF013 | reverse complement strand
CTCCAGGGCAGCCCGGGCGATGTGGTTCTTGTTTGCGAACCGGGTCAGGCCCACAATGGCGCCGCGGGCGTCAGACCGCCAGTACGGGGCGAAGAGCCCGGAGAACGCCGGCACGAAGTACACACCGCCGTTGTCCTTCACTGCGGCGGCGAGTGTTTCGACGTCGGCCGCGTTCCTGATCATGCCCAGATTGTCCCGGAGCCACTGGATCAGGGATCCGGTGACGGCGATGGAGCCTTCCAGGGCATAATGCGGTGCGGCTTCGCCGAGTTTGTAACCGACCGTTGTGAGGAGTCCGTTTTTCGAATGGACGATCTCTTCCCCGGTGTTGAAGATCAGGAAGCAGCCGGTGCCATACGTGTTCTTGGCTTCACCGGCATCAAACGCTGCCTGTCCGAACGTTGCTGCCTGCTGGTCGCCAAGGATCCCCGCGACGGGGACTTCCCGCAGCAGTTGGGACGTATGGACGGTGCCGTATACCTCGGAGCTGGACCTGATGGCCGGCAACATGGACGCCGGTACGCCGAAAACGCCGAGGATCTCTTCGTCCCACTGCAGTGTTTCCAGGTCCATGAACATGGTCCGCGAAGCGTTGGTGACGTCGGTGACATGCACTCCGCCGTCCACTCCCCCCGTCAGGTTCCAGAGGACCCACGAATCTGTGGTTCCGAAGATCAGGTCACCGGCCTCCGCCCTGGCCCGGGCGCCGTCGACGTTGTCCAGGATCCACTTGATCTTGGTGCCGGAGAAATACGTGGCAAGCGGCAGGCCCACCTTCTGCTTGAACCGCTCCAGCCCGCCCTCCTTGGCCAGCTCGTCCACAATGTCCTGTGTCCTGGTGTCCTGCCAGACAATGGCGTTGTACACAGCCTCGCCGGTGGTCTTATCCCACACCACGGCGGTCTCGCGCTGGTTCGTTATCCCGACGGCGGCGATATCGTGCCTGGTCAGGTTCGCTTTGGAGAGGGCGGAGCCGATGACCTCCCGGGTGTTGTTCCAGATCTCCGCCGGCCGGTGCTCCACCCAGCCGGCCTGCGGAAAGATCTGCTCGTGTTCCATCTGGCCTGAGGACACGATGGCGCCGTTATGGTCGAAGATGATGGCACGGGAACTGGTGGTGCCCTGGTCGATCGCGATTACGTACTGGTTCATGGTGACGTCCTTGTCCGGGGCAGAAGTGGCCGGGTCCCGTTCGAAGAATATCCAATGATGCCACCGCGCGGCGGCAGGCAGGGTTTCGCGGCGTCGCCTGAGCCAGTGGGTAAAGTCAATGCTATGAAACCCTCACCCCGTCTCAGCCTGAACAACGGCGTCCTGATCGATCAACTGGGATTAGGGCTGTACAAGGTTCCGGCGGCGGACGCCCCAAGCCTGGTGTCCATGGCGCTGGGCGCAGGCTACCGCCGTTTCGACACGGCCGCCATGTACGGCAACGAGACCGGCGTCGCCAGGGGCCTGAGTTCCGCGTTCGGAACCGAGGGCGGAAGCGGCGGGTCAGGCGAAGCTGCCCCCGGCCTGCGGCGTGAGGATGTCTTCATCACCACGAAGGTCTGGAACGACGACCAGGGATATGACCGGACGCTCCGCGCCTTCGATACCTCCATGGTCAACCTTGGCCTGGACTACGTGGACCTGTACCTGATCCACTGGCCCTGTGCCCGCCGGGGGCTGTTCACCGAGACATACCGCGCCCTGGAAACGCTGTACCGCGAAGGAAAAGTGCGGGCGGTCGGTGTCTGCAACTTCCAGCCGAAGCACCTTGACCTCTTGCTCCAGAAGGCAGAAGTCGTGCCCGCCGTGAACCAGATCGAGCTGCATCCCTGGCTCCAGCAGCACGAGCTCAGCCAGAAGCACAAGGACCTGGGGATCCTGACCGAAGCATGGAGCCCGCTCGGGCGCGGACAGGTGCTGGCCGACCCCGTGGTCGTGGCCCTTGCGTCCGAGCATGGCAGGACGCCGGCCCAGATCGTCCTCCGGTGGCATATCCAGTTGGGGAACCTCACTGTCCCGAAAGCAAGCTCGGAGGCCCGGATCCGGGAGAACCTGCACGTTTTTGGCTTTGAACTTTCCCCGCGGGACATGGCCGCCCTGGCTGAGCTCGACCGCGGCCACCGTACCGGCTCCCACCCGGACAACGTCAACTAGGACCAAGGTCAATGAAAACAGCCGCTCCCCAGCCATCCCCCGCGCCGTCCTACTTCAGCGATGCCCTGGCGGCCCGCACCCATGCAGCCGCCATCACGCTGAACGGCAGTAAAGTGGCCTACTGGACCTACGAACCGGTCCGTGCCACACCGGAAACCCGCACCATCCTGGTCATCCACGGCTTCCGGGGTGACCATCACGGCCTGCTCCGGGTGGCTGACCAACTCCCGGAAATGCGCATCATCATGCCGGATCTGCCCGGCTTCGGCAGCTCTGAGGCGTTCGCAGCCGCGGATCATTCGGTGGCCAGCTACGGCACGTTCATCGCAGACTTCATGGCGGCACTTGGACTCGGCCAGGACACTGTCCTCCTGGGCCACTCCTTCGGGTCGATCGTCGCATCCCATTACGTGGCGGCCCACCCCGGAACCGTCACGCCGCTGATCCTCATCAACCCCATCGCTGCGCCCGCCCTGGAAGGCCCGAAGGGCCTCATGACGAAACTGGCGGTGCTCTACTACCGCCTGGCGGCCGGTCTCCCCCGCCGGTTGGGACTGGCCCTGCTGCGCAGCCCGCTGATTGTCCGCGTCATGAGCGAGGCCATGGCCAAGACCACGAACAAGGAGCTGCGCCGGTTTATCCATGGCCAGCATCATGCCTACTTCAGCGCCTTCGCTGACCGGGAAAGCCTCCTTGAATCGTTTACGGCGTCGGTGGGCAGCCATGTCGCCGAGATTGCGGACAAGCTGACGCTGCCGGTACTGCTGATCGCCGGCGAAAAGGACGAGATAGCCATGCTCCCGGACCAGCACCGGCTCCACGCGCTCCTTCCGGACGGCGTCCTCAGAGTGATTCCCGGCGTCGGCCATCTCATCCATTACGAAACGCCTGAACCTGCCGCCGGTTTCATCCGCAGCTTCCTTAAGGACCACCCCGCGTGAAGATTGTCATCGATGCCCGCTTCACCAGGACTGACCACCATGACGGCATCAGCCGGTACGGGGCGAGCCTCATCGCGGCAACGTCGAAAATAGCCGATGTCTCCATGCTCATCAGCGACCCGCGGCAGCTGGCCCTGCTCCCGGATGTTCCGTACACGCTGATCAACAGCCCGCTCTCGCCGGTGGAACTGTTTGTTGCCCGCAAGGTCAACCCGCTCGGTGCCGACGTCGTGGTGTGCCCTATGCAGACCATGGGGAGCTGGGGGCGCAAGTACGGCCTGGTCCTGACCCTGCACGACCTCATCTATTACGAGCACCCTGCGCCTCCGGGCTTCCTGCCGGCACCGGTCCGGATCCTGTGGAGGCTGTACCACAAGGCCTTCTGGCCCCAGCGGCTGCTCCTCAACCGGGCGGACGTGGTGGCGACCATCAGCAGGACCACTGAGGCCCTGATGGCCAAGTACCGGCTGACCAAACGGCCTGTGAGGATCATCAGCAACGCGCCCCAGCCTGCCCAGGACCCGCGGGACCCTGCCGCCGGGGCCGACCACACGCTGATCTACATGGGTTCGTTCATGCCGTACAAAAACGTCGGCACTATGGTGGCCGGAATGGCGGACCTGCCGGACTTCACGCTTCATCTGCTGAGCAGGATCACCCCGGAACGCCGGGCGGAACTGGAGCTCATGGTCCCGCCGGGGGCCACAGTGGTCTTCCACAACGGCGTCACCGATGACGAATATTGGGCTCTGCTGCAGCGGGCCACGGCCCTGGTGAGCCTCTCGCACGCTGAGGGTTACGGTTTGCCGCTGGTGGAAGCCATGGCGCTGGGCACGCCGGTGATCGCCAGCGACATCCCGATTTTCCGCGAGGTCGGCGGCGACGCGGCAGCGTACGTCGATCCCGCGTCACCGGCGGAATTCGCGGCGG
>NZ_QAIQ01000470.1 GCF_003061105.1 Arthrobacter sp. HMWF013 | reverse complement strand
CCCGCATGGCGTCATGCACAGCCTGGAAAGCAGGGGTCAGGAACCGGGCCGCAGCGAACCGCTCCCACATACCGCCGCCGAGCAGGGCCGGCTCCTGCAACGCAACCTCAAGCGCCTGCCGTTCCATGGACGCCACGGGGTCCCGGGGGTCCGGCCGGTTGAAGGACGGGACAGCGCCCGACGCCGGCCCGGCAGCTACGCCGGGCCCGCCGGCCTGTGCAGTCCGCACGGGAGCCGAGGCCCCGGACGGCGTCCCCGGGGACGCCTGGGCGCCGCTACTGGCCGCTTTCATGGCTGCGCCGACGGCGCGGGAGACCTCTTCCACTGACATGCCCAGCCAGCCGGCCAGTTCGCGGGCATAAGCGGGCCTGATCCCGGCATCGCGGATCTGGGCCACCACGGGAGACGATTCCCGCAGGGCTGCCACCCGTCCCTCTACGGTGTCAAGGTTGTGGCGCTTCAACGTGGCCCGGATGGCAAACTCGAACAGCGGCCGCCGCATGTTGATGAGGTCGCGGACCGCAGCATCGCCCTTGTTCTGGCGCAGCTCGCATGGATCGGCTCCCGAGGGCTCCACCGCGACGTAGGTCTGGGCGGTAAAGCGCTGGTCCTCCTCGAAGGCGCGAAGGGCGGCCTTCTGGCCGGCGGCGTCGCCGTCGAACGTGAAGATGACCTCTCCCCCGGTGCCGTCGTCCGAAAGGAGGCGGCGGGCAATCTTGATGTGCTCGGTGCCGAACGCCGTACCGCAGGTAGCTACCGCCGTCGGGATTCCCGCGAGGTGGCAGGCCATCACATCCGTGTAGCCTTCCACCACCACCAGCTGGCGGTCCTTGGCGATGTTCCGCTTGGCGAGGTCGATACCGTACAGGACCTGGGACTTCTTGTAGAGCGTGGTTTCGGGCGTGTTGAGGTACTTGGGGCCTTGATCGTCCTCGTAGAGCTTGCGCGCGCCGAAGCCGATGGTGTCCCCCGCGATGTCGCGGATGGGCCAGATCAGGCGGCCGCGGAAGCGGTCATAGATCCCCCGGCTGCCTTCGGAAAACATTCCTGTGAGCTTGAGCTCAGCGTCCGTGAACCCGCGGCCACGGAGGTGCTTCAGGAGCGCGTCCCAGCCTTGCGGGGCATAGCCGACACCGAACTGTTCCGAAGCAGCCCGGTCAAAACCCCGGTTGTAGAGGAAGTTGCGGCCCTCGGCCGCACCAGGGGTGAGGAGCTGGGCGCGGAAGAATTCATCGGCGATCTTGTGGGCATCCAGGAGGCGCTGGCGTTTGCCTACCTCTTCCCGGTTGGGCCCGGTTCCGCCGTCTTCGTAGCGCAGCTCGTAGCCGATCCGGGCGGCAAGCTTTTCCACGGCTTCATGGAAGGAGGTGTGGTCCTGCTTCTGCACAAAGGCGATGACGTCGCCGTCTTCGCCGCAGCCGAAGCAGTGGTACCTGCCCACCTGCGGGCGGACGGTGAACGACGGCGAGCGCTCGTCGTGGAAGGGGCACAGGCCCTTGTACGTCCCCAGCCCGGCACCCTTGAGCGTGACGTAGCCGTCAACCACTTCCTTGATGTCCGTGCGCTGGCGTACTTCGTCAATATCTTCACGTTTGATCAGGCCAGCCACAGAGCCATCCTAGACCCGCCGCAGGGCAGGGGTTGAAGCGGGGCCGGCCGTATGTGGGCAGTTGCGTCGAAGGTCACCACCATCCAGTCACCACAGCGAGGGCAGGCTGCCCACCAGCCGTTCGTACATGGCCAGCGCCGAACCGTCGGTCAGCGAGGCCACCTGATCGATCACGACCCTCAGCCGGGCGCCGTCGTCGGCTGCATCCCGCCAGTCCGCGGCGAACATGGGCTCCAGGTGGCGGTCCCCGGTGGAGTTCAGGGCGGTTACCAGGGCGTGGAGCACTTCGCGCTGGCGCTCGTAGATGGGCTGCCGGTGTTCGGTGGTCATGACGAAAGTTGTGGCAAGGCCCTTCATCACGGCGATCTCCATCACCGTCTCATCCGGCACCATCAGCTCGGCGTTGTAGCGGGTGAGGTTTTCCGGGCCGTAGAGGGCGCGGGTGGTCTCCAGCGCGCTCTGGCAGAACCTGCCGATGAGCTGGCTGGTCATGTTCTTCAGGGCTGCCATGGATTTGCGGCTGCCGTCGGCCTCGCGCACCCAGACGTCGGTGGCTTCGAGCCTGGCCAGGGCTGCGTCGATGGCGGCGGGGTCGTTGTGCGGGAGGTACCACTGTTTGGCATAGCCCACCACGCGGGCGCGGTGATCCGGGTTGTCCATCCAGCGGAGCTGGAAGTGGCCCGCCACGATCGCGTCCTCGACGTCGTGCACCGAGTAGGAGATGTCGTCGGCCAGGTCCATGACCTGTGCTTCCAGGCAGGACCGGCGTACCGGGGCGCCTTCGCGGAGCCAGTTGAAGATGGGGAGATCGTCCTCGTAGGCCCCGAACTTGCTGGTGCGCTGACCGTGGATCACCGGCGCTTCCAGCGCGGACCAGGGATATTTGGCGGCAGCGTCCAGGCTGGCCCGGGTCAGGTTCAGCCCGGCGGGGCTTCCGTCCGGAGCCAGGACCTTCGGTTCAAGCCGGGTGAGCAGCCTGAGGGTCTGGGCGTTGCCTTCAAAGCCGCCGATTGCATGGGCCACTTCGTTCAGCGCCGATTCACCGTTGTGGCCGAAGGGCGGGTGGCCGAGGTCATGGCTGAGGCAGGCGGTGTCCACCACGTCCGGATCGCAGCCCAGGGCACGGCCAAGTTCCCGGCCTACCTGGGCAACTTCGAGGCTGTGGGTCAGGCGGGTGCGGACGAAGTCGTCGGTGTCCGGCGCCACCACCTGCGTTTTGGCGCCCAGGCGGCGCAGGGCCGAGGAATGGAGCACCCGGGCGCGGTCCCGCTCGAAGTCGGAGCGGTACGTGTTCTTGGGTGATTCCTCCACCCACCGGGCGGAGTCGTGGGGCTCGTAGCCGGGCAGGACCGGGGCCGTAGTGCGGGTCTCAGCCACCGGAGACATCCAGTTCAGCGGCGGAGATGTCCTTGGACTGCGCCTCGTTCAGGGAGCGGGACTCCAGCCAGTCCTTGGGCAGTGCAGGCTTCTTCGGCGAGCCCGCCCGGCCGCGGGGGCCTTCGGCGTCCGCACCGGGGTACGGCGAATCCAGGTCCAGCTGGCCCAGGGTCCCACGGAGTTCTTCCAGGCTGGTGACCAGCGCCATCTTCGTCCGCAGTTCACCTCCCACCACGTAGCCCTTGAAGTACCAGGCGATGTGCTTGCGGATTTCACGGAGGGCCTTGCCTTCGTCGCCGAAGGTTTCAACCATCAGTTCGGCGTGCCGGTAAACACTTTCGGCCACCTTGCGCAGGTCCGGCTTGTGGCGGACGTCGCTTCCCTCGAAGGCGGCCATCAGGTCGCCGAAGAGCCACGGGCGCCCCTGGCAGCCGCGGCCCACCACCACACCGTCCACTCCTGTCTGCTGGACCATGCGGACGGCATCTTCGGCGGACCAGATATCGCCGTTGCCCAGCACCGGGATGTCCGGCAGGGCCTCGCGGAGGCGGGCGATGGCAGTCCAGTCGGCCTCACCGGAGTAGAACTGCGCCGCGGTCCGGCCGTGGAGCGCGACGGCGGCAACGCCGGAATCGCGGGCGATCCGGCCCGCCTCGAGGTATGTCAGGTGGTCGTCGTCGATGCCCTTGCGCATCTTGATGGTGAGCGGGACGTTGCCCTTGGACGCCTCCCGGACAGCTGCCTGCACGATCGAGGTGAACAGGTCGATTTTCCAGGGCAGGGCGGAGCCGCCGCCGCGCCGTGTCACTTTCGGGACGGGGCAGCCGAAGTTCAGGTCGATGTGGTCGGCCCTGTCCTCTTCAACCAGCATGCGTACTGCCTGGCCGACGGTGACGGGGTCCACGCCGTACAGCTGGACTGAGCGGACCTTTTCGTCGTCGTCGTGCGAGATGATGCGCAGGGACTCCGGGGTGCGCTCCACGAGGGCGCGCGAGGTCACCATCTCCGCAACGTACATACCCCCGCCGTACTCACGGCAGAGGCGGCGGAACGCGGAGTTGGTGATGCCGGCCATGGGAGCCAGGATCACGGGGGTATCCACCGTGATGGGGCCCAGCTTCAGGGGCGGGAGTTCCAGCTTGGGGGCAGGAGGCGTTGCTACAACAGTCACCCGTCCATTGTCTCAAAGACGGACAAATCGGCGGGCCGCCCGCCCACGGGAATGCTCCGGGGGGTCAGCAAAAGCGTCAGCCGCGGTCTGCGCGGCGTCCCCGCCGGGTCTCCGGCGCGTCGGCGTCGGC
>NZ_QAIQ01000469.1 GCF_003061105.1 Arthrobacter sp. HMWF013 | reverse complement strand
GAAGACGGACTGGGCACCCTTGCTGACAAGATCAGGATGCTGATTCCAGCAGTAATCGTACTTGGCCCAATCGGTCTTCGTGATGCGTTGTGACTTCGGGTACTCCAACTCGAATTTCGCCTGTTCACCCGCGGATCCACGCGCAGTACGGTCGTTCTCCCACTGCCCTCTAGCGCGCTCGTAAAACCAACCGGTCTGGTACTGGTGGCCCTCCTTGGCGGGTGCTTTAAGACGCCGGCTGATTTGTTCCATGCGGATGTGGAACTCGTGCGTGGAAAATAGGTCCGCTGCGCTTACTCTGTTCTGGCTGTTCGCGTACTTGGCGACCGCCTGAACCACGGTTGCCGAGTCGGATTCGCTAACCGTTACGAGTTTCATTTGGATGGAAACTTCGTCGATGATGTCTTCGCTCTTGTTGTTGCGCAGGAAGTGTGCAATCGAAGCGGTCGTTTGGCCGCCGTTCACGATCTGCCAGCGGTGAAGGCTACGGATCGTCGTACATTCGGAGGAACGTCCGAGTTCGACCTCAGTGGCTGTAGTTGTCAGCCCGTTGTTGTAGGCCAGGAACCGTGCCGGCTCCTGAGCCAGGGTGCTCTGGATGCCGCGGTTCACCTGACCCCTTGCGCTCAAGAAGGTCCGGACATTTGATTCCAGAAGGAGGCTGCCGTATTCGTCGAACACTTCAGCGAGGACCCGGGCTGGGATGACGGCTAGGTAGGTCCGTGTGGTCTCGTCGTTGCTGGGGGCGACCAGACAGGGAAGACCATCGGACAGCCACTTCGTGAAGTCGACGCGGATGTCTTCGCTACCGCGCTCGGGAAGAGTAGCGTCGACGATTCGCCGCTGATCCCAGATCTCGTAGGTAGCCTTCAGACCAGCAACAGTGCCACTCTCGACCGTGCGGATGCGGCCGCTCATCAGGCCATCGGTGATGAGGATGACCCGGATCCTGGCGATCTTGCCGCCTCTGATCTGCTTCGAGAAGTAATCGGCGTACTCCCATTCGCGCGACGACATCTCCAGGTGCGTTGTCAGCCAGCCGTCGACAGCCGCCTCGATGTATCCGGTGGCGCGTCCGATGGAGTCCTTGGCATCGGTCATAGTGAGCGTCGCGTCCCTGCCGAAGTACCGTCCGGCAAGAATAACTAGTGACTGCTCGAGCGGACTCTCTCCGTACCCCAGCAGTTCGAGACGCTTCCTTCGCGGTCCGTTACAGCGAAGTGGCTCGACATTGAGATTCGCCGCGGCTTCCGCATCTTCGAGCCGTCGGGCAAACACCGCGGCGAACGCCTCAAGCTCGAAAGCGCCGTCGCCGGCCACGGCCTCGACCTTGATCTCGTTGCGAAGGTCATCGACTTCGATGCTCACGTCAATTCCATCTCGCTGAGAAGTTCGCTGAACGGTGCCGCGAAGGGGGACAGCCTCAGTAGTTCGAGGGAGTAATGGACGTCGATTATCCCGGCGGGAAGTGAAGGGATGTCGAGGTGCGGGAATCCCTGCTGCACTGCAAACCGTCGCCATTCGCCGGGCAGGAAACGGTACTTGTCGTACCACTCGTCGGAGAGGTCCAGAGTGAGAGCTTCCAATGCTGCATCCCACTTGTCCCCGGGACCCGGGCCGGCAGCCGCGACGATTTCGCCGGTTTCGTGCACGTACGCACGGAACGGGATCGCCACGGTGGAGCCATCCGGGGCGTCTTCGACTGGCAGCACAAGGAGATCGAGCGGTTGCTCTGAGGGTACGAGTTGCCTCGGGGACGACACTCGTATTGTTCCGGGCGGCTGGTGAGTCGACTTCACCTCGATTCCGCGTCCATTAGCGAAGGTAAAGTCATGCACGCCTAGTCCTGCCTTCGCCCAAGGTCCCCGCCAGGCCGTCACGGCATCCTCGACGCTCATACCGGCGGCGATGATTGTGCGCATAAACAGGAGTTCCGCGAAGGTGCCGCGTACTAGGGCTTCAGAGAGGCGACCGCGGCGTTGACCGACGAAGCGCCGATATTCCTCGATCGAGCGGATCAGAAGCTCGGTGCCCTCGTCGACCGACGTCGACACGGCGACTCGTCCTAGGACGTACTCGACCAGTTTCAAGAACAGGGGTGGTAGTCCCCGGTCATTGGCGGTGATTTGGACATAGTCGTTGTTCCCGCTCCGCGTCGTCTTCACCGAGAATCCCTGCCCGTCGCTGACGACCTGGGCTGGGGTGAGTGAGACACGGGCGAATAGGGCTGCACGGCCATTGTCATTTACGGCGGCGAACATGAAGGGTGCCTGGAGGATGACCATCATCCGCCCACTCTCGGCGGCGAGCACCTGCTCGAACAGCGGCTCCACGAGCGAAGCGTTCATCAGGCCTCGTCCTCGTCGACTTCGTCGTCACCCTCATCTTCGACGAAACCATTGTAGGCGCGCCAGTAGACCTGATTGACTTGGTAGGTCTTCGATTCGCGAGTTGCGTCCTCGATTTGCTCCTGAGTCATCTTCGGGAATGCAATCGCCACCGCGATGCGCGTTAAACCTGTTTCGACCTCTGTGAGATCCGAGGTGTCCTTATGAGGATCCGGATCAACCGCGGTGACGGCATAGATCATCAGGATCGGGTGATCTATCGAAAAGAGTGTGCGTGCCTGCGATGACATTAGCCTGCCGTCCGCAGTGAAGCGCGGCTCTGCTTCCATCGCCTCGCGCTCCGACGTGAGGAGCGACCCGATGAGGTCGCCCGCGGAGGACACTCGCCGGCGGTCGAGACGAATGTGTCCGTCAAGGCGGCTACGTCCCATCTTATTTCGGACGCTCATGGAAACTTTGAAATCCTCGCCGAACCAGTGAGGCTGCCCTTTGCCACTTTTTACCAATACGACACTCCAGCGATCGCTTCCCGGTGCAATTTTGAATGCATCCGTGATTGGCAGAGTCCCATCGGCGCCTCGACCGAAAGTCTGGCTGCGGCGGTCGCCCTGGAAGGTTCGGAAAAAGTCCTGCACAGCGTCGAGGGGAACGTTCTGCCATGAGTCGAAATCGTCGCTCGTCTTCACCGATTTGGCAGGGCCGAGCCGTGCGATCAGCGTCTCTACGGCTGCCTGATTTGCCTGCTCCACTTCAGCTTCGCCGGTGAGGTCGTAGGATTCCGCAAGTTTGTTCTGCCAGACGGTTGGTCCGATATTGATGACCTGGGTGTCACGCCCCTTGTTCGCTGCGACGATATCGACGCTGTCGGGATGTACGAGGACCCGCAAACCGAATTGCCTCGGAGTGAGCCCGCGGGCTTTCATGTCGAGGAGCGTTTCCCGCAGTTCGTCGGTGACTTGTGCCGAATGCGTGAAGTCCGCGCGCGTCGTTTCCGGCATCCAGATGCGAACGAGGTCATCGAAGTGGGGGCGGTAACCGAACCAGCGCCCCATTTGCATGAGTGTGTCCATCGTGCGGGGTTCCCGGACGAAGTAACTCACCTGGAGGCCGTCAAGGGTGAGGCCACGCGAAAGGATGTCGCCGCCGACCACGATCTTCGGGACAAGATCGTCAGTTTCCCGCTCGGTGACGGTCATCAGTTTCCGTCGCTTTGCGCGTTCCTTCGCGGTGTCACCGTTGATGAGGTCGACCCGGAATTCCGGAGCGATGTCGACAAGTTTCTCTGCGACGTCATTCCAAACAACGTCGGTCACATTGGCGAATCCCACATCCCACACGTCCTGAATCCTCTTGGCTGCAGCGCTTCTGGCAGCGTTCTGTCGAGCGAACTCGCCGAGAATCATCGCTACCGTCGCCTCGAGAAACAGTACGGACAGGTCCGCTACTTGGCGTTCCACGCTTTTGAACCGAGATACGTTGATGAGCATCGACGCAGCTTTGACCTTCTGATCGCGGATACGGCGGATGGCGGTGCCGAGAAGGAACTCAATTATCGCGGTCTCCAGGGACTCGGGGAGTGCGGTGACGGGGTGATGATTTTTATGCTTGATCGAAATGATTGCGAGACAGTCATCAACCTCGGTGTTGATCGCTGCATCGCCGTCCTCGGCGAAGTACGTACCGATGCCGCGGTAGGTGCTCGGCGGGAACATGGTCCTGATGTAATCGCTCGGGAACAGGTCGTTGAGCACAGTTCCCGGGCCGTCGGCTACCGGCTCGCCACGCCTCGGCTTCTCGACGAACTCGAATGCTGCCTGGTCGTTGATGAAGATGTTGGCAAATGGCGTGGCAGTAATGGCCAAGTAGGAGCTACGCGTCGAGACATCGAGGAGCGCGCGGATCGCCTTGTTGACGCTCGTCGGGTCTTCCTTATCGCGTGTGTTCGGGCTTCCCCAGTCTGATTCGTCGTCCACGACGATGAGGGGAATGTCCAGCCGCCCACCTGGCGCCTGGCTCTTGATGTAAGTCCGGATGTTATTCAGGAGTGAAGGGGTCTTCTTGGTGATAAATACCGTGGGGAGTCCACCCTCCACCCAGGTAATACTTGATCCGCGCTTCGACTTTGAGAAGTCGTGTCGGACGGTCGTCATCAAGTGGGCGCGGAGCCCGTGAATATCACCGACGCCCACGTTCCGGATGGCGGCATTGCTGATGCCGTCTTCCCATGTTTCCGAATCAATTCCCAGCAAGTCGGTGTCGAATCTCGTCTGTGTCTGCTGCCGCAAGTCCTCCGTGTGGCCGCCAATGACGACGATCACTTGGTAGCCGTAGTCGAGCGCCTTGTTAAGGACGCCGAGGTACGTCGCTGTCTTTCCGGACTGCACCTCACCCATAAGCAGGCCACGTCGGGGCCATGTACCGTCGACCTGCATCGGATCGCCCAGCAACTCGACTACATCGTCGGTCTGCGAGTCGAGCGTATTGATGACGTTCGCTTCCCAGTCCCGGTTGATGAGCAACTTTTTGTATGCGTCCCAACGCAGTGTCTCAACCTCTTCCCGACGCTGCGCTATCCAAGGCCGGAAGGTCGTTGGGTCGACGATTGAGCCGCCCAGGGCCATCTCGACAGCGTTCTCCTGGGTAAACTCCTGGAGGACCTCTGCGATCCCGATCGCAGTGAGGTCCTCAAACAGCAACGAAGCAAGCCCTCCCGCCTTCGTCTCCAACTCGTCGAATGTCAGCGGACGGACTCTGTTGAACAACTGATCTTTGAGGTACCTCTTGAAATCGGTCTGACGTTCATTCAGCGGCATCGGCGTCCTTCCAGACGAGATCGACAAGCGTGTTTAAATCTTTATGGCTGTTGAACGGCTCCACACCGGCCAGCTGCGTCACAGCAATTTCGGGGTCGGTGCTGAACAGCCCTGATCGTCGAATGTTCCGGAGGCTCGTGATGAGTGCCTCCTGCTCAGGTTTCGGGGTGATCGACGGGACGTTAGCGGCGTACTCGACGTAGGCGTCCATGAGCGGGAAGGTGCTCGCGATGGTCTGCAACAGGCCGACCACTCGTTCGGCGTCGTCGGTGTCTAGGCGGGACAGGACTGACTCGACGAGCGGACTTTTGAGGTTCACCTCGTAGCCAAAGCCGTCACGGGTCTTCAGCTTCGTCCAGACGTGCGCGACTTCGGTGTTCTCTCGCCTCCCTCGAAAGGCGTGGACTCTGCGCCCCCGGTTGAGGATAGGGTCGATGAGTTGTCGGAGTCGCAACTTGAAAGACTGGGGTGGCTCCGCCCGAGACTTCTTGATGTCGAGTTGCCAGAGCGCGTCCAGGGTACTCGGCACATCGACTTGGACGCGGGTCTGCTTCGACAATTCGTTCATGCGTGCCAGTCCGTACCAGTGACCGTGCGATATAAGCCTGCGGTTCCTGTACACGTAAAACCCCTGCGCCTCCCGCATGCCTTCACCGAGGTCAGGCCGTTGCCTTTCCACGGGCGTAAGAGCGGAGGGGTGCGGGAGGGTGAAACCTTCTACACGCACCTCGCCGCCGCCGATTTGGAGAGTCTCTGGTGCAGTGCGCTGGGTCTTCGGGTTATCGGACAGGAACGGGTCAGTCGGCCGCAGGGGGATTCCATTGATCATGATGCTGATTCGATCGCGGCGGTCAGCGAGAAACCGATGAAAGACGAGCGCGAGACTGGAACGAACTCCACCGAGCCGTTCGGCGAGGAAGGAACCTGGCGAGGTTGTATCACCGATCAGGAGATCCAGTTCGTTCCACAGTACGAGCGTCCCGCTGAGCTGGGCATCAAACTCAGCCCACAAGGGCAGGTCTCTGAGGTCGGTTTCATCAAGGACGTTGAGGAGCCACTTACCCGATTCGCGCACGAAGTCGATGTCCCACCGTAACGCGGTGACCATGCCGGCACGCTTCGTGATCAAGGTCAGGCAGCGCGCCTGTGACAGCGACGCCGTCTTGAGGCCAAGCCCAAAACGACCCAGGTCCGTATCTTTGCGGTCTCCGACCGTGCCTGCCAGGCGCAGTGCCTCGCGCGCGTCTCTCGAGGTCATGCCGCATCCATCGTCCAGGATTGCGAGGTACTTGCCCTCGACAACATCTGCGTCAATAACGATGTGGTGTGCTTCCGCCGTAATGCTGTTGTCTATGAGGTCTGCGACAGCGGCTTCGAGTGAGTAACCAACAGAGCGCATGGATTCGAGCAAGTTGACGCCCGGCTCTAGGATCTCCGGATCCATTTCCCCCCTTGGTTCATCGGCCACTCGTAGTAGTCAGGCAACCGATGCTTTCATTACCTCGTGTTCGTCTGTTCTGATTCAAGAACCTTGGTGAATTCGATGTTCGGTTCAATCGAGGGGTATGGGATCCCCGCGAATGACTTGAACAGCGCTGTAAAGATGGCCTCTGCAGCCTTCACCGGAACGGCCATGCCGACCTGCTTCCTGACGCTTTCCTTCAGTCCATCGAAGGCGAAGTCGTCCGGGAAGGACTGAAGACGAGCCCTCTCACGATTCGTCAATGCGCGGTCAAGCACCCAGTGATAGATGTAGGAACCGCCGCCCCCGGCCCCAGTCACTGTGTACGCCGGCTTGTCCGGATCCAGTCGTTTGTAGGTTGTGCTGATCGTCGTGCGCGTCTTGATGTGGAGCCGCTCGGGCATCTCCTGAAGAGCGCGAGGAGAGAAGGCGTGCTCACCTGGCCGCAGGTAACTGAGCCGCTCGGCGACCATTGCAGACGGACGGACAAACTGGTGATTGGGGGCGCTCAGAGGGATCGGCGGAACCGTGAGAGCCGATTTCGCGCTCACGTCGATGTCGTTGTAAATTTCCGGCGATGGAACGCGAAAATCGGTGCGAAGATCCTCGCGGATTCCAACGATGACTATCCGTTGCCGTCGTTGTGGCACACCGTACTCATCAAAGGAATAAAGGTGCGGGACGATTCGGTAGCCAGGGCCGTTGTCGGGAGCCTGAAGGTGCTCCAGAATCTGCTTGAACGCCTTGCCCTCGTTCGCGCCGCGAAGTCCTGACACATTCTCAGCTACGAACCACTTGGGCTTCTTCGAAGCGAGTACCTTCACCCCATAGCTGTACAGCGGACCGTAGTCGCCGCGCAGCCCCTTCCATTCCCCAACGAGGCTGTAGTCGTTACAAGGGAAGCCGAACGCAAATCCGTCGATCTCTCCAAGGGCTTCGATGTCGAGAGTGTGAACGTTTTGATGGACGACACCCCCGCCCGCCGCAGGAAGGTCAGCCGCAGACTCAACTAGCTTCGCATCGTCGCCATACTCAGGCACCAAGATGTTCCGTTTGTAAGTTTGGCAGGTGTCGAGGTCATAGTCATTCGCCCAAGCATGCCGCAGCGCTACGCCCTCAACGGCCTGCGCGGCGAGCCGGGCACCGAGTGCCATGCCGCCGGGGCCACTGAATAACTCACCCATGCGGTAGGTCTGGCTGATCATCTGCGTTGTTCCTTGGTGTCGAATTGGGGGGCGCGACCATCAGCCGTTGTTAGCCCGGTTGACAACGTCACTGCCTCCACTAGCAACGCCACCGACGCAATTCAGTGCAGATTCTGCCAACCCTGATCACTTCCCCGCCAGTGTAGTGGTCCTGACAGATATTCAAACATGGCACGTAGCGCACGGTCGTGAACGACACAGGCGATCTGCTTTGCTGCCCGGTCCGCGGCACGTCCCCCCAGGAAAAAGCCGGACCTTTGACAATGAGGCCTTCATGTCGGGGGCTCCGTTTACGCTCTTCAGCATGACTTCGCACACTTTTACAGCTTCCGCTCGGCCCAGTTCCACAGGCGACTCGGACTCGGCAGCATACTATGGGGCGGTGAGTATGCAGCTGATAGACGAACTAACCGACGAGTACGTACCCAGCAGAATCCCAAGCACCCACCCGCTGCATGAACCACAGCTCCTCACGGCGGCGCGCCGGGAACAGTTTCGGCAAATGGCTAAGGCATCACGCTTGGCTAAGCAGGCGGCAGAACGCGGCGAAGCGGCAGCGTCCATCCACCCCATATATACCCCTCGCTTAGACCCCAATGAGCTTATGCCCTTGGTTGAGCCCCGGGGACTCACATCCCTGTCGTTGTTCAGTGGCGGCGGCGGACTAGATTTGGGGTTCGAGCGTGCAGGCTTTACCCATTTGGCGTCCTACGAATGGATGGACGATGCCGGAAAAACCCTAGAACTGAACCGTCCAAATTGGGAGGTTCACCGTGGTGAAGCTGGGGACGTTCAAGCCGTGGACTGGCGGCGGTTCAAAGGTCAGGTGGACGTCCTGCACGGTGGTCCCCCTTGCCAGCCTTTCAGCATGGCCGGTAAACAGCGCGGAGCGCTGGATCCGCGAGACATGTGGCCGGAATTCGTGCGTGCCGTCAAAACGATCAAACCCCGCACCTTCGTGGGCGAAAATGTCGCCGCCCTTTCAACCGCACGCTTTGCAGAATACGTCGAGCAGATCATCCTTTCCCCCCTTTCGGCGGAGTACCATATTCAGCGGGTCACGCTGCACGCTCATGAATTTGGTGTTCCGCAGTTGCGAAAACGGATTTTCTTCGTGGGATTTCGGCGAAAGGCCGATGCACGCAATTGGACCAGGCCCGCGGCGACCCATTACCGTCCCGGAACAAAGCCAGTAGAAGGCCTTGCACCAACAATGGGGATACGGCAGGCGCTGGGCCTTCCCGACGTTGGAATTGATGACCTTTCACCAACCATCCGGAGCGGTCTTTCAGGCCCCCGCCACACGACATCCATCGTGAATAGCGTTGCGGCGGCTAAACGGTTTCGTGCGCTGCAGATCTGGGGC
>NZ_QAIQ01000048.1 GCF_003061105.1 Arthrobacter sp. HMWF013 | reverse complement strand
ACTTCAAACCACCCCCACCACCCCAACGCGAATAGTCCTGGGCAGATACTGAATACGTGATGAGGAAAGCCAAACCCGAGGACCTCCGGGGAATTCGAGACATTGAAGTCGCGGCCGGCGAGCTCTTCCGCGGAATCGGGATGGACGCGATCGCCGACGATCCTCCACCGTCCGAGGCCGAGCTGATGGACTACCAGCGCGAAGGCCGAGCCTGGGTTGCCACCGATCCAACCGACCGTCCAATTGCCTACATCTTGGTGGATGCCGTTGAAGGTTGGGCACACATCGAGCAAGTCACGGTCCACCCTCGCCACAGCCGGAAGGGCCTCGGCGGCGCTCTGCTTGATCATGTGGCTCGCTGGGCCAGGGAAATGGGGTTCAACGCAATCACGTTGACGACCTTCCGGGATGTCCCGTGGAATGCCCCCTACTACGAGCGTCTGGGTTTCAGGCGGCATCCTGAAAAGGAATGGTCTGACGGCCTCCGGAAGATCGTGCAACGGGAAAGCCGGGACGGGCTGGACGCCTGGCCGCGTACAGTCCTCGTCAAAGAGCCATAGCAGCCAGTGGGTTCCCCGGTCTGCCAGCAGAAACCGAACATCACCGGCGCCGGCGAGGCAAGACACCTAGAGCCCCCTTAAACGGCTGCGTCCCGGGGGAACCAATGGTTCCCCCGGGACGCAGCTGCCAACCGCCGTCGTCGTACTTTTCAGCGGAGGAGGCCTGCTCAGCACGCCCTCGTGTCTAAGGTGCCGGGACCGCCTCGCGGAGGCGCTAGTTGCTGATGGCTGACTTCATTTCGTCGTGGGCCTTCTTGCCTGCCTCATCCGTTGAGAGCCTGTTGAAGAGGACCTCGGAGGTGTACCGCTTCACGATCTCCTGGATTGCTCCGGCACCCTTCGGCGGCGGGGCCGGTGCCTCACCGAGTTCGCCCTTGATCTGGTCGATGAATTTGACCACCTTGATGTCCGCAGGAGTCAGCTTGGCTTCAATGGCACCGCGGACGTCGGTGTTGGGGTAAACGCCACGGTCCGCGAGCAGGGCCTCGCCGGCCTTATTGTTGTTGGCCAGGAAGTCAATGAACTTGGCTGTTTCCTCGGGGTGCTTGGTGCGAGAAGATGCGGACCAGAACTGGGAAGCCTTGTACCAAAGCTGCGCGTCTGCCGCCTCTCCCGTCTTGGACGGGAAGCGGAGGATCTGCAGGTCGGAACCGGCTGCCTTCTCAAGCGCGGGCAACTGGTTGGACCACCAGAAGGCCAGGCCGTTCTTGCCGACAGCGAGACCGCTCTGGTCCAGAGGTGCAGCTTCAGCCTCCACCACCTCCGACGCCGATGGAACAGCCTTCTTCTCGCTGAGCTCCTTCAGGAAACTCCACCACTCGGCGATGTCCGCCGGTTCGAAGCCCAACGTGCCGTCCGAGGTGTAGAGGGACTTGCCGTTCTGCCGCAGCCAGACGCCCAGGGAAGCTTCATCCGTCCCGTAGGCGGCAGAGCCGTAAGTGCCCTTCGGGGACTTCTCGGTCAGTTCGGCGGAGATGCGGCCGAAGTCCTCCCAGGTCCAGGTCTTGTCATCCGGGAGCGCCACGCCGGCAGCTTGGAAGACAGCCGGGTTGGCGATGATGGTGGCGGCG
>NZ_QAIQ01000468.1 GCF_003061105.1 Arthrobacter sp. HMWF013 | reverse complement strand
CCCTCGGCCGAGGGGACCGCGCTCCGGGTGGGCGGGTTGAACCACATGAGGAACAGCCCCGCCAAGGAAGTGGACACCCCCACCACGGTGAGCCCCGCGACAGTGAAGCCGCTCGTGGCAACCACGGCTCCGGCCGCAGGACCGATCATGAAGACCACTTCGGTGGTGATGGCATCGAGGGCGAACGCCGTACGCCGCTGGTTGCCGTCGGCAAGGACGCCCAGGGACTGCCTCACCACGCTGAAGATCGGCAGGGTCAGCAGGCCACCGACGAACACCAGTGGCAGCAGCCACTCGTAGGACACGTGCGGCACAACGGACCAGATGATGGTTTCGGAGACCACCGACGGGATCAGCGCCCTGCGCAGGCCTGCGGTGTCCACTCGCCGGCCGCGCCAGGGGGCTCCCACGGCGATGCCGATGGTCATCACCGCCGCTGCAGCGCCGGCAGCGGCATAACCCTTGTCCAGGGTGAGGACGATGTGCAGGGTGAGGAGAACGCCGGCCGCCGAATGGGGGATGCGGGCGATCATGCCCACAATAAGCAGGCGCCGGATGCGCTGAACGGCCAGCAGCTCCCGGTAAAGGGCGAAGTTCACAAGAATCCTTTGGGTCTGCTGACGGCGCCCGGGATCTCCGTGCCGACGGTCAGCTAGTGCGACGCGCGCCGCAACTTGATCTCCAGGGAGTCAACGCGCTCTCCAAACAATACATTCCGGGACCACTCCTGCTGGAGACCGGAAACCAGCTCCTGGACTGCCGGGGCATCGAGTCCGTCGGCGAGGTAGAGCACCACTTGAAGTTCAGGTCCTGCCCCTCCCCCTGCAAGCTGCGCCCCTGTGCCTGTGACGGCAGTGATCCCGGAGCCCGGGCGCAGGGAGATGCTGCGGACCGCAGGGAACCCTGCTGCTGCCGCGGTCATTTCGGCGGCCAATGCGGGATCAGCGTAGGAGGGGACCCACTGTTGTTGCTGGGCCAGCGCCCAGAGTGCGGGCCGGCGGACCACCAGGGTGACGTCCGAGCCGGGATCAAGCACCATCAGTTCCGCCTGTTCCGACACTGCAGAGAGGGCTGCCCTGGCAGCATAAACCGCCACCGGACGGGCGTCAGGGTGCCAGGAAGCCAGGGCCTGGGCCGAGGTGAAGGCCGGCATGGCAGTCCTGCCGTCGGCCGCCTTCAACATCACCAGGGCCATGTCCGCCTGCTTGTCGGCCGTGAGGCCGTCCACGCCGGCAACCTCAGCACCGAGCTGGGCGATGATCGGAATGAAGACACGGCTGGTTGCCAGCGAAGCTACCACTGCCGCTTCGTCGCCGCTGCCTTGGACCAGGGCCGCAACGGCCGCGAGGTAACCGGCATCGGCCGTGCCGTCGTCGTTCTCGAAATTGTGGATCTTCGAATCGTCTCCGGCGAGGCTGCGGCCCTCCCATGGCCGGCCGGCCGAATCAGTGGGGCCGCCAGCGCCCGCCAGCGCGGCGGCGATATGGCCGGGAAGGTGGCGCGCCGGAGTGTCTCCCGCGGCCGCCTGGTTGGGGGTGGTGTCCACGGGGCCGGCTAGCGGCGTCCGGCGACGTCAAGCGCCTCGGGCAGCGTGAATGCACCTGCGTACAGGGCCTTGCCCACGATGGCGCCCTCCACACCCAGCGGGACGAGGGACCGGAGCACCTTAAGGTCATCCAGGCTGGAGATGCCGCCTGAAGCCACCACCGGCTTGCCGGTCTTTTCCACCATCCGGCGCAGCAGCTCGACGTTAGGCCCCTGAAGGGTGCCGTCCTTGGTGACGTCCGTGACCACGTAGCGGGCGCAGCCGGCCTCTTCAAGCCGCCCCAGGACCTCCCAGAGGTCGCCGCCTTCCTTGGTCCAGCCCCGGCCGGCCAGGGTAGTCCCGCGGACGTCTAGCCCGACGGCGATTTTGTCGCCGAAGCGGTCGATGGCCCGCCGGGTCCACTCCGGGTTTTCCAGCGCTGCGGTGCCGAGGTTGACCCGGGCCACGCCCAGATCCAGTGCCGCCTCCAGCGATTCGTCGTCCCGGAGCCCACCGGACAGCTCCACCTTGATG
>NZ_QAIQ01000467.1:3285-3924 GCF_003061105.1 Arthrobacter sp. HMWF013 | reverse complement strand
AACTCCCCAACCGCACTGTCCTGGCGCGATGACAACCAGTCCCTGACCGTCTCGCTGGGGGACCTGGAGATCGCCACCTACACCTACGACGCCACCGACGAACAGCGCGAATCACCGCGGCCTTTCTTCCATCCGCTGCGCACCACCGCCGGGGAAACCGTCAGTGTCTACCGCCCGTGGGACCACGTGTGGCACAAGGGCATCGCCTGGTCATTGCCGCACTTCGGCGAGGACAACTTCTGGGGCGGCCCCAGCTTCCGCCGCGGCGAAGACTACACGTGGCTGCCCAACAACGGCGCCATGCGGCACGAGCGGGTGATCGACGCAGGGCTCGGCGGCGGCGCGTTCAGTTTCACCCACGCGCTGAGCTGGTGGACCCAGGGTGGGAAACACGTGGTGGATGAGATCCGGAGCATCCGGATCAGCCCGAACGTTGACGGTGACTCCTGGACGTTGGTCTTCGACACCGAAATTACCAACGTTTCCGGGGCCGATATCCAGATCGGCTCCCCCACCACCGAGGGCCGCGAGAACGCAGGCTACGGCGGACTTTTCTGGCGCGGACCCCGCGAATTCGCCGGCGGCCGGATCGCCGGCCCGGGCGGGGCCACCGGCGAAGCGCTGCGCGGCACCCGCGGC
>NZ_QAIQ01000467.1:2339-3275 GCF_003061105.1 Arthrobacter sp. HMWF013 | reverse complement strand
CATCTGCACCCCGCCGTCGAGCCACTTCCCCCTGGCGCTGGAGGCGCTCTCCTACGGACTGAATGCCGTCATTGAAAAGCCGCCGGCCCTGTCCCTGAGCGAGATGCGGCAGCTCGAAGCCGCCGAGGCCGCCTCCGCCGGATCCCTCAGCTGCGTCTTCCAGCACCGGTTTGGTTCCGGCGCCCAACGGCTGCTGGCCCTGCAGCGCTCCGGGGCCCTCGGCAGGCAGCTTGTCGGAACGTGCAACACGCTCTGGTTCCGTGACCAGCCGTACTTCGACGTCCCGTGGCGCGGGCTGTGGGACGTGGAGGGCGGCGGCCCCACCATGGGCCACGGCATCCACCAGTTCGATCTCCTCCTCCACCTGTGGGGTCCGTGGGCCGAGGTCACGGCCTTCGCCGGCAAACTCGCCCGGAAGACCGACACCGAGGATGCCTCCGCCGCTGTGGTCCGGTTCGAATCCGGAGCGATCGCCACCATCATCAACTCCGTGATTTCGCCGCGGGAGACCTCCTACCTGAGGCTGGACTACGAGAACGCGACAGTGGAACTCGACCATCTTTACGGCTACTCCGACCACCACTGGACGGTGACCCCGGCACCGGGCCAGGACGCCGTCGTCGGACTCTGGGCCCAGGGTGAGGACCAGCCCAGCGGGCACGTGGCGCAGTACGCCGCCGTCGTCCGGAGCGTGCAGGGCGGCGAGGCCGCGCCGGTCTCCATCACGGACGCCTACGCCACCATGGAACTGGCCGCAGCGATCTATGCGTCCAGCGTCAGCGGAACCACCATTGCCCGAGGCCAGATCGACCAGGCCAGCCCGTTCTTTACCCGCATGGACGGCCACCTGGAACCCTGGAAACAAGAGGAAGCACTCAACGCATGAACTCCCCAACCGCACTGTCCTGGCGCGATGACAACCAGTCCCTGACCGTT
>NZ_QAIQ01000467.1:0-2329 GCF_003061105.1 Arthrobacter sp. HMWF013 | reverse complement strand
TGGCTCGCCTTCGTGGGCCAGCACGATGACAGCTGCCGCTTCTCCACCGTGCTGATCGCCGACGACACCGCCAACGCCCAGCACCCGCCGGAATGGTTCGCCCGGTCCGAACCCTTCGCCTGCTTCGGTCCCGCCCCCTTCTTCAGCGCCGAAGTCACCTTCGCCGCCGGCGCCACCATGAAGAACCGGTACGCCGTGGTGATTGCCGACGGCGACTCGGACGGCGGGCGGCTCGCCGCCCTCGCAGCGGTGGCCGGGGACGCACTGCGCCAGCAGCCAGTGGAGGCCACCGCATGACCCTCACCCGGCAGGCGTTTCCCGGCGCGGTGGCCCTCACCCGGCTCGGTGTTTACGACTGGGAAGCGGCCGACGGCGTCTGCGGAGGCTCCCCGCACCTGCACACCGCCTCCACCGAGGCCTACCTGGTCCTGGGCGGAACCGGGCGGGTGGAAACCATCACCGCCTCTGGCTACGAATCCCACAAGCTGGCGCCCAACGACCTGCTGTGGTTCAGCCCGGGGACCATCCACAGGATCATCAACACCGGCAACCTGGACGTCCTCGCCATCATGCAGAACGGCGGGCTGCCCGAGGCAGGCGACGCCGTGCTGACCTTTGAGGCGGACATCGTGGCCAATCCGGAGCGGTATGCCCGGACCGCAGCGCTCGACGGCGGCCCGGGCCGAGTATCGGACTCCCTGGCTGACGCTGCCCGGACCCGGCGGGACGCGGCGCTGGCCGGGTACCACAGGCTGAAGGAGGCGGCGCAGGCAGGCGACCTCGCCGCCGTCGAACGCTTCCACCGCGACGCCGTCCGGCTGGTGCAGTCCCGGGTCCCGGGCTGGCAGGAGCTCTGGAGCGAGAAGATCGCGCCGGAAGCGGCCCGGACGGAACAGTGGCTGGCGGACCTGGCCGAAGGCAAGTACAGCCACTTCAAGGATGCGGCCGTGTCCCGGACAGCACCGGCCACTCCGGAACGGGTTTTCGGCATGTGCGGCATGCTGCAGAAATGGGACTCAGGCGGACCCGCCTGAGCCACAGGACGCCCGCGGAAGGAGCGGCGGAACGGGAGGGATTAGGCTGGAGCCGGATCCCTCCCGCGACGGCCGCTGGAAGAACATCTGAAGGGACGCCATGGTGCAGTCAGCAGCAGGACCGGGCCGGTCGAAGGCACCCACCATCTACGACGTGGCGGAGTTGGCCGGCGTATCGCACCAGACCGTGTCCCGCTACCTGAAGGACAAAGCCACGCTCAAACCCGCCACGCTGGAGCGGGTGGAAAAGGCGCTGGCGGAGCTCAACTACACACCGAACCTCGCGGCAAGGTCCCTGCGTTCCCGCGAGCTGTACCGCCTTGTGGTGGTGGTTCCGGAGGCATCCCTGTACTTCCCCCTCCGCATGCTCAACGGCGCCGCGGAGGTGGCGCACGCCGCCGGCTTCCGCATCGACGTGGTGGCCATGGAAGGAACAGCCCAGGCCCGCGCGAACCGGCTGCAAGGACTGCTCGCGGGTGATGACATCGCCGGCATCCTCTCGTTTGTTCCGCGGCCCGCAAAGCTCGGTACATCCCCTGACGAGGCGCTCAGTGTGCCGATGGTGGTGGCCGGTGAGTACGACAACCGGATGCGTGCCCGCGGCAGCCTGGCAGACGGCACCGCGGCGGCCAAAATCGTGGAACACCTTGCGTCCCTGGGCCACCGGAATTTCTTCCATGTGACCGGACCTCCAGCCTGGCCATCGGCCCGGAACCGCCTGGCGGTCTATGAGGAAACCATTGGCCAGCTGGGCCTGACATCGCTGGGCGTCGCCGCCGGTGACTGGTCCTCCGCCTCCGGTTACGCCGCCGGCCAGGACATCGCAGCCCTGCCGGATGTCACGGCGGTGGTGGCCGCCAATGACACCATGGCCATGGGAGTGATCCGCGCGCTGCACGAGCACGGCCTCAGGGTGCCGGACCACGTCAGTGTTTTCGGCTGGGACGACATGGCTGAATCCAAGTACTTCATCCCCTCAATTTCCACGGTCAACATGGACGTGGAGGCGTTGGGCGCCCGGAGCATGGGCGAACTGATCGCCAGGATCCGCGGCGGGCAGCCCACGGACGACGGCACCACGCTGGCACCCATGGAACTCATCTTCCGCGAATCCACCGGGCGGGTCAGGGCAAACCCCTAGTTCCCGTTCAACCGTTCCGGCGGCAGCGCCCGACGGCGGCGGCGCTGGCTTCCAGCCCGCCGGCCAGAAGTCCCGCCACCACCCCGGCCGCGTCGGCGTCGGTGCGGTTCTGGCTGTTTTTCTCCTTGGCTTCGATCCTGGTGATGACCAGTTC
>NZ_QAIQ01000466.1 GCF_003061105.1 Arthrobacter sp. HMWF013 | reverse complement strand
GTGCAACGCTGCCTCAACCCTGCGGCCGGATCAGCGCGGGAAAGGTCGTCCAGGCGGTTCCACAGGAGCGGTGCCACAGCGAACTCGGCTTCGCCGATCATCGGCTGCGGATCGATGGCAGCAAAGCCCCCTTGCAACCGGGCAAGGATATTCAGGAAATGGAAATCCGTGTGGACCAGGACATCGTGTCCGGAACGGCGACCGACGGCACCCCGGGTCTGGCAGACTTCCAAAGCCGCCTCGAGGAGCCAGCGCGGGAAGGGCCGGCCCTGCTGTTCCCACTCCGCGGGCAGGTCATCGCTCCACTGTTCCGCGAGGGCCGCGACGTGGTTGAACTCCTGCCATTGAGGTCTGGTGTCCGGCACCAGGCTCAACTGCCGCACGAGGCCGCCCCAGATCCCCGCAGCCTCATCCAGCGGGACACCCTGCAGCGAACAGCCCCCATCGAGACGCTCCAGGAGCATGGCGCACGTTCCGGCGTCGGACTCCAATAATCGGACGGCGCCGTATCCTCCCCACAGCGCGAGCGCGTGCCGTTCAACCCGGGCTTCGTCGTGGGGGAAGGCAATCTTCAGTGCTGCTGGGGTGCCGTCCGTCCTGAGGACCGGGACCACCACGCCGCCGTGCCCGTGCCAGGGCAACGCGCCGGGTGCCAGGTCAACCGCCAACTCCCAGTGCTCCAGCCGCCCCTGGACCAGGTCAGGAAGCGAGGCAAGCCAGGCCCGTCCGGCGCTGCTGTGGCCGTAACGCACGCTAAGGGCCGGAGGGATGGGCACCACTGTCCGCAGGCTCACATCACACCGCTCGCCCCGAGCAGGTTTCCGATGGAGAACGTCGCGATGAGGGCCAGCGCGCCACCCACCACCACCCGCACCGCGGCACGCAGCTTCGAGCCTCCGCCGATCCAGGCGCCCAGCGCCCCGGTGGCCGCGAGTGCCACGAGGACGGCGGCAAACGTCAGGGGAACCCTGATCTCCGCAGGGGGAAGGAGGATAGCCAGCATGGGCAGGACGGCGCCGATCAGGAAGGCGACGGCCGAGGCAAAGGCGGCGTGCCATGGGCTGACGATGTCCGTCTCGTCGATGTTCAGTTCAGCGGACAGGTGGGCGCCCAGCGCATCGTGTTCGGTCAGTTCCCGGGCCACCGTGAGGGCAGTGTCAACGCTGAGGCCCTTGGCCTGGTAGATCGCTGCCAGTTCCGCGAGCTCCTCCTCAGGCTCCTCGAGCAGTTCGCGCCGTTCCTTTTCGATCAGCGCTTCCTGGCTGTCCTTCTGGCTGCTGACAGAGACGTATTCGCCCAGTGCCATGGAGATGGCACCGCCCACCACGCCCGCGGCCCCGGCGACCAGGATCGGACCCGGTTGGTTGGTCACCCCGGCAACACCGACCACGATGGCGGCCACGGAAACGATCCCGTCGTTGGCACCCAGCACACCGGCCCGCAGCCAATTAAGCCGGACCGCGATGTCGTTGTGGTGCGGCTCATCCTCATGAAGCGATGGTGCCGGTACGTTGTCCATTCCTACAGCAAATCATCAGTGCGCATGAAGGGCCAGCATTCCGTGGTCAGCTGCGTTTCCCGGTCTGCGAGGGCCCGGTGTACAGATCATCGACGGTCGCTTCCGCGAGCGGCGGCAGCTCTGCCTCCGCCAGCACCAGGCCTGGCACCGGGCTGAGGGGGCCGCCCCAGTGAAGTGTCCTGCGCGCGGCGGCCTCCAGAGCCGAGAGTGCCCAGACCCTGGCGGGTCCCTCGCCCAGGGCCACCAGATCGCCATAGGCCGGGATGGTGGCCGCCTCCAACGTGCCGAGCGTGGTGGCCGGAGCCGCCAGGAAAGCTTCACTGAGGGCATAGCCGGCCGGCTGGGGAGCAGCGGCCGTGCAACTGGACCGGATCATTGCTTCGACGTCGTCATGGAGCTCCTGGTGCTGTGCCAGGAAACCGGCCGCCGGAGCGGTGGATGCGGCGTCCAGCCGGGTCAGCGCGGCCTGATACGCGTAGACGAGTTCCAACTCCGCCGCCCCAGCTGCTGCCAATGCGGAACCGGGGGTGGGGCTGGCTCCTGTGGGCTCTGCCGGGCAGCTGGCCGCCGCCGATGCTGTGGGGCCCGCCAGGGACTCCCGGGCCG
>NZ_QAIQ01000465.1 GCF_003061105.1 Arthrobacter sp. HMWF013 | reverse complement strand
CTCCCTAACCTCGCACGCTCGGCCAGGGAACCCTGTTCGCGTGGGCCCAGCCCACGAACCGCTGACCGTCACGCTCGGCTCCAGCGGAGTCACGCCCGAGGACGTCGTCGCCGTCGCGCGCCACAACGCCAAGGTGACCATCTCCCCGGAAACCCTCGACACAGTGGCGAAGGTCCGCGCCCACATCGACGGCCTCGCCAACAGCGAGACTCCGGCCTACGGCATCTCCACAGGCTTCGGTGCGCTGGCCAACAGGCACATCCCCAACGAGTTGCGCACGCAGCTGCAGAAATCCCTCATCCGGAGCCACGCGGCGGGTATGGGCCCGGCCGTGGAACGGGAAGTGGTCCGTGGCATCATGTTCCTGCGCGCCAAGACGCTCGCTTCGGGCCGCACTGGCGTCCGCCCCGTGGTGCTGCAGACCATGGTGGACGTGCTCAACGCAGGCATCACTCCCGTGGTCCGCGAATTCGGGTCACTCGGCTGCTCCGGCGATCTCGCCCCGCTCTCCCATTGCGCCCTGGTGCTGATGGGCGAGGGCGAGGCGGAAGGGCCCGACGGCGTGACATACGGCGGGCGGGGCGGGGAGCCTGTTGCCGCACTGCTCGCCCGGCACGGCATCGAACCCGTCACCCTCGCCGAGAAGGAGGGCCTGGCGCTGGTCAACGGTACCGAGGGCATGCTGGGCATGCTCCTGATGGCCATCGCGGACCTTCGCCAACTGGTGACGACGGCGGATATCACCGCCGCGCTGAGCGTTGAGGCCCTGCTGGGTACCGATCAGGTGTTCCTGCCGGAGCTGCACGCTGCACTCCGGCCGCACCCGGGCCAGGCCGCCAGCGCTGACAACATGCTCCGTGTGCTGTCCAACTCGCCCATCGTGGCCTCCCACCGCGTGGGTGATTCCAAGGTCCAGGACGCGTACTCCCTGCGCTGCGCCCCCCAGGTTGCCGGCGCGGTAAGGGACACCGTTGACTACGCTGCCCTGGTTGCATCCAGGGAACTCGCCGCCGCGATCGACAATCCGGTGGTCCTCCCGGACGGCCGTGTCAGCTCCAATGGAAACTTCCACGGAGCCCCCGTGGCCTATGTGCTCGACTTCCTTGCCATAGCTGCAGCGGACCTGAGCTCCATCGCAGAGCGCCGCACGGACCGGATGCTTGATCCTGCGCGTTCACACGGACTTCCGGCTTTCCTCGCGGACGATCCCGGCGTCGATTCCGGCCTCATGATCGCGCAGTACACCCAGGCGGGCCTGGTCTCGGACAGCAAGCGGCTGGCAGTTCCCGCCTCGGTGGACTCGATCCCCAGTTCGGCCATGCAGGAGGACCACGTTTCGATGGGGTGGCACGCCGCCCGCAAGCTGCGCAAATCCGTTGAGAACCTGCGCCGCGTCCTCGCCATCGAACTGGTGACCTCAGCACGGGCCCTGGACATCCGCACGCAGCAATCCGGGGGCCGCCTCGTTCCGGGCCCGGCGGGGAAGGCCGTGGTCGAGGTGCTGCGGACCGTCGTCGAGGGCCCTGGCACAGACCGGTTCCTGTCACCGGAGCTGGAGGAAGCTGACCGGCTGGTCGCCTCCGGGCGTGTGCGGGCCGCTGCAGAATCTGCGGTGGGAGTACTTGCCTGAACGGGAATATTCTTCGCGGCTGCTGGCAATCTCGAAATATGATGCAACACGCACATTTTGCCGGCGGCAACTGTAGTAGAACTGAAGGTGTAGCAAAAGTCACATCAAGGATGCTGTGGCGCAGGACGTAATACAAAGGGGTAGAAGTTCACATGAAAGCACGTGGGGCAGTTCTTTCGAGGCGCAATGCCCATTCGGCCACAATCTCGGACTGGGGAACGCTTCAGGCCGGGGACCGGGTGGAAATCATTAAGCACGCGCATGTCATTGCAGATGGCGTCGTGGAGGAAGTATCGCAGAGCGGGAACGTGCTGTGGCTCGTACCGGCCGGCCCGTCAGAGAAGGAGTCCTTCCTGAAATCCGACGGTGTCGAGGTCCGCAGGAGCTGACCAAACGCAAAAAGTCCCTGCGGTCCGGCGGTACCGGACTGCAGGGACTTTTGTGCTTAAACCGGCCGGATCAGGCCGCAATGCTTTCGTAGGTCTCACCGAAGGGAACCGACTCGTCCACGGCCACCTGGAAGCGTCCCGGGTGGAGGCGCGTCACCAGGATGCCGCAGGCAGATGCCTTTGCGGTCTCGATCAGCGTGGCAACGGCCTTGTCCAGTCCTTCGTGCATCTCATGCGCGGTGGAAAACTGCAGGTCCAGGGACCGGGAAGCTGCGGCCTCACCCGTCGCCACGGCGGCCAGGGGGCGTTCCATTGTTGCTGTATTCATGTGCCGAACTTTCTGTGTTTCGTGCCAAAGGCTCGGTCAATCATACCCGGTGAGGCAAGTGAGATGTCAGATGACTGGTCTTTGCGGCATCCTGATGCGCAAAATCCGAAGCTTCTTCGCCGGCCGGTACCGCCGGGGCCGGGGTGGCGAAGAAGCTTCGGATCCGCAGGATGCCGCGGCTCAGGCCGTTGCACCTGCCTTGACGGCCAGCACGGGGCAGTCGGCCTCCAGCAGGATCCGCTGGGACGTGCTGCCCATGATCAGTTTGCCCACCGGTGTGCGGCGGCGCAGGCCGATCACAATCAGCTCGGCTTTTTGCTCCTCGGCGGCGTCCAGCACTTCAGCGGCTGCGTCGTGGCCGCGGACGGGCTGGATGATCGCGTGGTCTATACCCTGGGCCGCAAGGCGCTCCTCGATGGTCTGGATCTCGGGTTCCTGAGCGTAGCGGTTGTCCACCAGTGCGTCACCCTTGGAAGAGTTGATCACGAGCAGCTTGCTGTTGCTCTTCCGGGCTTCCAAAATTGCCTGGGTCAGGGCCGCTTCGCCCTCGGGCGTAGGGACGTATCCCACCACAATCGTCATGGCTGTTCCTCTGTTTCTGTCAGTTGATCGTCTGCTGCGGGGCAGGGTGCCCCTGACTGGTTAGGCGTCGCCGTCGCCACCGGGGGTTGCATCGGCGCGGTGGCTGCCACCGCCGCCGCTGCCTCCGGCCTCCGTCGGGGGCACTGTGCCGGAGCCGGTTGAGGGCATCCCCGCAGGAACGGCCGCCGGGCGGTTCCGCCGGATCAGCTTGAACAGCAGCGGCCAGAGCAGGATGATCGCCACGATGATGTAGATGACGACGGCGATCGGCTCGCTGAAGAGGCCGGCAGGGTCGCCGGCGCTGAGCTGCAGCGTCTGGCGGAGCTGCTTTTCCAGACGCGGTCCGAGGATAACGCCCAGGATGAGCGGCAGGACGGGAAGTCCGAAGCGCCGCATCATGAAGCCCAGCGCACCGAGCGCCAGCAGCAGGGCCAGGTCGAACGCCTGCAGGTTCACCGAGTAGGCGCCCAGCGTGGCGAAGAACAGGATGCCTGCGTACAGGTAGGGCCGGGGGATCTGCAGGAGCTTCGCCCACATCGGTGCCAGCGGCAGGTTGATGACCAGCAGCAGCAGGTTGCCGATGAAGAGGCTGGCGATGAGGGCCCATACCAGTGGTCCCTCGCTCTCGAACAGCTGCGGCCCGGGCTGGATGCCGTACTGCGTGAACGCTGCCAGCATCACTGCCGCCGTGGCGTTCGTGGGCAGGCCCAGGGCAAGCATCGGGGTCAGTGTGCCCGCGGCTGCAGCGTTGTTGGCTGCTTCGGGACCGGCCACACCCTCGATGGCGCCTTTGCCGAACTCCTCGGGGTGCTTGCTGAGGCGCTTTTCCGTGACATACGAGAGGAAGGTGGGAATCTCGGCGCCGCCGGCGGGCAGTGCGCCGAAGGGGAAGCCGAAGGCCGTGCCGCGGAGCCAGGGCTTCCACGACCGCTTCCAGTCCTGCTTTCCCATCCACGGGCGTCCCACCGGAATGACCTGCAGCGGGTTGCGGCGCAGGTGCGCGGCAACCCAGAGTGCCTCGCCCACGGCGAAGATGGCCACTGCCACCACCACGATGTCCAGGCCGTCCGCCAGGAGCGGTACGCCGAACGTGAGCCGGGCCTGGCCGGTGACCACGTCCAGTCCCACCAGGCCGATGGCCAAGCCAAGGCCCAGGGACGCAAAGCCCCGAAGCCGTGAGGAGCCCAGGACGGCGGTGACTGCCAGCAGGGCCAGGACCATGATGGCGAAGTAGCTCGGAGCGCCCAGGCTGACGGCGAAATCCACCACGATCGGAGCGCAGAGCGCCAGGAGGGCGGTGCCGATGGTGCCGGCCACGAACGAGCCGATGGCCGCCGTCGCCAGTGCCTGTGCGGCCCTGCCGGCTTTCGCCATCTTGTTGCCTTCGATGGCCGTGACCACCGACGACGATTCGCCTGGCGTATTAAGCAGGATGGAGGTGGTGGAGCCGCCGTACATGCCGCCGTAATAGATGCCGGCGAACATAATGAACGCGCTGGTGGGTTCCAGGGCGTAGGTGACCGGAAGCAGCAGTGCCACGGTCATGGCCGGGCCGAGGCCCGGGAGGACGCCGACGGCGGTGCCCAGGATGACGCCGATGACGGCGTACATGAAGTTCAGGGGGGTCAGGGCGGTGGCAAAGCCGTCCATCAGGGAGGAGAAGACATCCATCAGAGAATCCCTTCCAGGAGCCCGGCGGGCAGGTTGATGCCGAGGCCAAGGTAGAAGCCGTAAAAGGTCAGGAGGGACATGGCCACGGAGATGAGGCCGTCACGGATGTAGTTCCGGCCGCCCAGTGCCCAGACGCTGCCCCAGAACAGGATGGTGCCGGAGATGACCCAGCCTGCCCAGTCGATGAGCAGGATGTTGGCGATGAAGGCTCCCATCAGCGGCAGGACGGTCTTCCAGTCGGCAGGGTGGGTGAGGTCCACGTCCTCGCCGCCTTCGGCTTCGCCCTGGCCGCCGCGAAGGACGTTGACTGCCAGGAACACAGCGCAGACCAGCAGCAGGCCGCCCACGATGAACGGCAGTGTCTTTGGTCCTACGGGATCAGACTGGGAGTAGGGGGTGACGATGCGGGCCGCGTCCGCGATGACCAGGGCCCCGGCCGCCCCGAGCAGGAGGACAACCCCCAGCTCGGAGCGGCCTTTGAGCCGTGAGGCCAGTGTTGGTGAGGAGCTCACGCCAGGCCAAGCTTCGTGAGGACGTCCGCCACCCGCTTGTCCTGCTCGGCAAGGAAGCTTTCGAACTCAGCTCCGGTGATGAAGGCGTCGCTCCAGCTGTTGGTCTTCAGGGCTTCCTTCCAGGCAGCCGTGCCATGCATCTTTTCAAGCGCGGCGATCAGCTTGGCCTTGTCGGCGTCGGTGATGCCCGGAGGGGCCACGATGCCGCGCCAGTTGGTGAACACCAGGTCGATGTTTGATTCCTTGAGGGTGGGGGCGTCCACGCCTTCCAGGCGCTTCTCGCCACTGGTGGCCAGGACGCGGACCGCACCGGATTCGATCTGCTTGAGGTACTCACCGGCACCGGAGGCCGCGAAGCCCACCTTGTTGCCGAGAATGGCCGGGAGGAGGTCCCCGCCGCCGTCGTAGGACACGAAGTTCACCTTGGTGGCATCGATGCCGAGGGCGCCGGCGAGCTGCATGGGCAGCAGGTGGTCCGGGCCGCCGGGGGAGGATCCGCCGCCAACGCTGATGGAACCGGGGTCAGCTTTCCACGCCGTGACCAGGTCATCGATGGTCTTGAAGGGCGAATCCTTGCTGACCATGATGGCGCCAGGCTCTTCGATCAGTTTGGCCAGCGGAGTGGTGGCCGTCAGCTTGGACTCTGACTTGTTGGTGTAGCTCGCTCCCACCACACCCAGGCCCATAAGCATGGTGAGGTTGCCGTTGCCTTTTTCGTTGACGATACGGGCGAGGCCCACGGTGCCACCGGCGCCGGCGAGGTTGAAGACCTCGGGGTTCGTGGCGATTTTCTCGTCTTCGAGGACTTTGGCAGCGACGCGGGCGGTGGTGTCATAGCCGCCGCCTGCAGTGTTGGGGACCATGATCTGGAAATTGGTCAACGGACCTGCAGCGGCGCCCGTGGTGGTGGAATCGGTGGAGCTTTTCCCGGTGGCCCCGCAGCCGGTGGCCATCAGGGCGATGCCGGCGGCGACGGCGGCAATACGCAATGCGCGGATCTGGCGCATGGGTTCCTCTTCTCTGAGAATGTTCAACAAAAAACTGACTGGTGATCCGATGCTAGGCCCGGAAGTGACGGGCATCACTCTTGTGTACGCAGAGAAAGTTAAGTTCATTGCGTTCACGTTTCCAGCGGCCCACCGGGCCCGGATAGCCCCGTACGCTGGGATATAGTTCCGGTACCCCCGCGAGGGCCCCGCGCCGCACCAGAGGAAAGAACAACAGTGTCTCGACGTAGAGGAATGTCCCTCGCTGGGCAGTACCTGGCGCTGCAGTTGCTGATCGTCCTCGCCGTGCTGGTGGCCGTGGCCGCGATTTCCCTTGCGCAATCGGCGGCCGATTTTGAACGGATCGAGGGCCGCCGGGCGCTGTCCGCCGCTGAAGCGCTGGGCGCCAATCCCACGGTGCGCGCTCTCCTTCCCGACGCCGAACCCAGGGTCGGCTCAGCCCTCCCCGCGGTGGCCGAGTCAGTACGGACGGTCTCCGGGTCCTCACACGTGGCGATCGCCAAGCTGGACGGCACCGTGGTGACCTCGTCCGATCCGAGCCTCCTGGGCCAGCCGCTGGAGCTGGGTGAGAGCAGGGTCATGCAAGGCCGCGCCTGGACCGGCACTGTGGGTGGATCCGGTTCACAGACCCTCTCAGCGCACGTTCCTGTCCTTGATGACAGCGGCAGGATGATCGGGATTGCCTCCATCAGCCGGCACTATCCCTCCGTTCTCGAGCGCCTGGGTGACGCCGTCCCCAACCTGCTGACCTACCTCGGTATCGCCAGCGTGCTGGGAGTGGCGGGCTCCCTGTTGCTGGCCCGCCGGGTGAAGCGGCAGACGCTCGGCATGGAACCCAGCGAAATCACCGGCCTGGTGGAAAACCGCGAAGCCATGCTTCACGGGCTGAAGGAGGGCGTGGTGGCACTGGATCCGCACCAGCGCGTCACGGTTGCCAATGACAGTGCCCGCGAACTTCTCGGACTGCCTGCCGACTGTGTGGGCAAGGACCTCGCGGCGCTCGCGGTGGATCCTGCCCTCAAGGAAGTGCTCACCCAGGAGCAGGTGGATCCGGACCGGCTGGTGCTGGTGGGGGAGCGGCTCGTGGTGCTGAACCGGGTGCCGATCCGGTCCCGCGGCCGGAATATCGGCGCCGTCACCACCCTGCGTGACCGTACCGAAC
>NZ_QAIQ01000047.1 GCF_003061105.1 Arthrobacter sp. HMWF013 | reverse complement strand
CGCTGGCTTGCGATGAGACGGTGTCCGCCAAGGTCTTCACGTTGGATGGCTGTGCCAGGGCTGAAGGTGTCTGCCTGGGGGTTGACGATCAGGATCAGCGGTTGGCGCTCCAGTTCAAGGACCTGTACGCCCGGTACGCGGATGGGCGTTGCAGATCCAGCCAAACCCACCTCGGTGCTGCCCGTCCGGACGGACTCGATGACCTCCTCCGGAGTGAACGCAGCACCCACGTTCAGCCGGACAGACGGGTGGAGTCGAGTGAAGCCGGCAATCATGGAGGTCAAGGGTTCAATTCCGGGAGAAGGCATCGTGATGATGTCCAACCGGCCGCTCCGCACACCCCTCAGCGCTTGGACCGCAGACTGTGCAGCATCAAGGTCCCGCATCACCAACCTTGCCGGCCCCACGAGTTCCTTCCCGGCTTCGCTGAGGACAGCGCGGCGGCCGATCCGGTGGAAAAGCGGGACACCAAGGTCCCTTTCAAGACTGGCGATGGTCTGAGAGAGCGAAGGCTGAGCGATCAACAGGTGCTCCGCTGCACGGTTGAATCCTTCATGGTCAACAACGGCCAGGAAATACTTCAACTTCCGCGTATCCATTTCAGCTCCTTCAGCGGTCCCTTGGCTTCCTGCAAGCGGTCGAAAAAACGAAAGCGATGCTTGCCGCGCTGAGGCATAGATAGCGTACGCCTATCAACCACATTGAAACTAGGTCTTAGACACCTGCTCAGGGCAATCGCTGTAATGGATGAGACAGGGCAGCCACAGGTGAACAACGCCGGCCACGGAGCCAACACATCAGTGGGCTTCTCATCCTTCACATCAAGCCACCAACGGAAGCCACCTCATGGACACCGCCCGAACGCTCACGTCGTATCCCATCCACTGGGACTCCCTGCGCCAGGAGGTCAGGAGTTGGCTCGAACTTGCCCCGGGGGACACCGTAGTACTGCTGACTTCAGACAAGCGTAATGCCCGGATTGCGGGAAGAGTCGATGACATCTCTGCTGACGGTTCGTTCCTTTGGCTGCTGCAAGACAGTGGCGCCGGCCGGCGCCTCTTCCATCGTCCGGACGGATATACCACTCTCCTGGATTCGAGAGCTTCTTGACCTCAAGGCCGGCCCCCATGAGGTACTAATGTGTCTCGTAACCCATGTGTCCCGGAACCCTAGGGATTCGAGGCGCAGAGGTTATGAGACATAGGGTTTAGCTGTTTCGAGAGGATTCTCTAGGGGCGCGTTATTGTGCCCACTAGGACATTCTCGTGGATCTTGCGCCAACCCTCGGATTCCAGAGTGCGGGTATCGAATCCTGTCGTCACTAGCTTTGCGGTGGGTTGGCCGATGTGGCTGACGGTGACAATTTCGCGGACATCCTCGATCCCGTCGGCGCATCCGATGGTCCACTGGTCCGGTTCGTCGACCGGATAGACGGCGATGCAGGCGGTCTTGTGGTCAGGGCTTTCTGCTGCGAAGTACTTCACGCCAGCATCCTCTGTCAGGAGCCGATAGTCCGAGGGCATGTCGGGGTTTACGCTGCGGACTTCGACAGGAAGGTCATCCCGGGCCTCTGATGCCCGTTGCACGGCAGTAATGCCTGAGTAGCTGGAGCAGGCAGTCAATGCCAGAAGGGCAGCGACTGCACCGGCAGCCGTCAGTACGCGGTATCTCATTTGTTCCCCCAAACAGTTCTTCCCCCGACACTACCGGGACTGGCGCCGGTCCTGCTCGTTGTCACTCAGCGCCGTTTCCCCTTAGGCCGTCCCCGTACGGACAGCCGCCCGCCCAAGTCCAACTTCATGTGTCTCGAAACCTCTGTGCCGCAAAACGCTAGGGTCACGAGACAGGCAGACCCTGACCACACCAGCCCAGTATTTCCTCCGCAGGCCTGGCTGAGTGCCCGCCGCCGGCGGCCCCTTCTCCGTGAGCTAAACAGCGCTATTGACTCCCGC
>NZ_QAIQ01000464.1 GCF_003061105.1 Arthrobacter sp. HMWF013 | reverse complement strand
CCCCAGCACCGAAGAGCCGGTGTCCGGGCCGTTGAACAGGACCACTGTGGCCCCGCCCATGGAAAGGATCTGGACGACGGAATCGAGTTTCTCGGCCAGGGCGTCCGGGTCGCCGCCGGGCCTGATGAGATCGTTGCCGCCGGCTGAAAGCGTCACGAGGTCCGGCTTCAGCGCCAGGCACGGAGCCAGTTGCTGGTCCACAATCTGCTGCAGGAGCCGCCCGCGGACCGCCAGGTTGGCGTACGCAAAATCCGTCTGGCTCCGGCCAAGCTCCTCAGCCACGCGGTCAGCCCAGCCGCGGTACCCACCGGGGCTGGTTGGCTCCTTGTCCCCGATGCCTTCCGTAAAGGAATCCCCCATGGCCACGTACCTGGTCCAGGGGTGCGCCTGCATGGCTAGGGGCGGACTCTGCCGGGCTTCTGCTTCACTCACGGTCTTATCCTGCCTCTTCGTTCTCTGGCTACGCCACCGTAGGTAGTTACCGATGGGTAACTGTAAGAATGGAAACCATGACTGAAGCCCAAGTATTTCCTGCCCCTGTTGTGATGTGGTCCCTGCCCGAGGACCAGCGTTCAGGAAAGCCGCTGCTGGTGCTGCTGCACGGCTACGGGGCCAACGAGCAGGACCTCTTGAGCCTGGCGGATCTGCTGCCTTCGGACTTTGCGGTGGCCTCGCTCCGCGCCCCGCTGCCCACCGGCCCGGGGTTTATGTGGTTCCCGCTGACGGCATCAGTGGAATACTCGGTCGACGCCGTCAAGGAGGCGGCCGGCTACGTCCAGGACTGGATCGACGCCGTCAGGGCCAACCACCCGTCGGTGACGCTGCTCGGCTTCTCCATGGGAATGGCCATGGCCACCACGCTCCTGCGGCAGCGGCCGGCGGACTACGCCGCCGTCGTCGGGCTGTCCGGCTTCGTGGTCAACGCAGACGGCGATCCGAGCTTCCGGGACAGCGAGCTGGACGGCACAGTGCCGCTGTTCTGGGGCCGGGACCAGCAGGATCCGGTGATCACACCGGACAAAATCGAATACACCATGGGCTGGGTCCGTGAGCACGTCCACCTGACCAAAGTGCTCTATACGGGGATGTGGCACGGCATCAACCAGCAGGAGATCGGGCATGTGTCCGAGTTCCTGACCCATGAGGTGCTGAACAAGTAACTGTGCTGGACACCTCACGGGCTGAACAACCAGTGCCCTGAACATGTAACGGGCGACGCCGGCCGGCGGCACAGTGCCGCCGGCACCTGCCCGGAGGGCTGGGTCCGGGTCCGCTGCGGGTCAGGCTTCCGGCGCCACGACCTTCACGGTCTGGGAGTTGACGGTGACGGTGTCGCCGTTGTGGAGTTGGCGGCCGCGGCGGTCATCGATCTCGCCGTTGACCTTCACCAGGCCGTTCTTGATCAGTTCAGCCGCTTCCACGCCGTCTTCCACCAGATTGGCGAGCTTGAGGAGTTGTCCTAGGCGGATCATGCTGTCACGGATGGGGATCTCTTCGATGTCCTGATTGCTCATACAAGCCATAATGCCTGACGTAAGGTACTTTCAATGACCCCCACCCGCCGGCTGCCCCTGCCCGCAGGACTGCTGCTGGCCGTCGGAGCCGGGCTGGCCATCCCCGTCCAGGGACGGATCAACGGCGCACTCGGTGCCCGCCTGGATGACGGAATGGCCGCCGCGGTGGTCAGCTTCAGCACAGGGCTGGTGCTGATGATCGTGATTTCCCTTGGCTTGCCCGCCGGGCGCGCAGGCCTGGCC
>NZ_QAIQ01000463.1 GCF_003061105.1 Arthrobacter sp. HMWF013 | reverse complement strand
GACCTGATCATCGGGATCGGCACCCGGTACGAGGACTTCACCACCGCCTCCCGGACAGCGTTCCAGAACCCGGACGTAAAGTTCATCAACATCAACGTCGCACCCATCGATGCGTACAAGCACGGCACCTCGCTGCCGGTCGTGGCAGACGCCCGCAAGGCCCTGGTCAAGCTCAACGCAGCCCTCGGCGGCTACCGCGTCGGCGCCGACCTGGAAGAGCAGGTCGCGGCCGAGAAGAAGCGCTGGGACGACACGGTGGACGCGGCCTTCGACACCCGGTACACCCCGTTGCCGGCGCAGAACGAAATCATCGGCGCCACCTCCCGCGCCATGGACGCCGCCGACGTCGTCATCTGCGCGGCGGGTTCCCTGCCCGGGGACCTGCACAAAATGTGGCGCGTCCGGGACCCGTTCGGCTACCACGTGGAGTACGCCTACTCCTGCATGGGCTACGAAATCCCGGGCGGCCTCGGCGTCAAGCGCGCGGCACTGGCCGAAGCGGCAGCGGGCGGAACCCAGCGCGACGTCGTCGTGATGGTGGGGGACGGCTCCTACCTGATGATGCACACCGAACTGGTCACCGCCGTCGCCGAACGGATCAAACTGATCGTGGTCCTGATCCAGAACCACGGCTACGCCTCCATCGGCTCGCTCTCCGAAATGCTCGGCTCACAAAGGTTCGGGACCCAGTACCGGGCCCTGAACGAGGAACAGCACAGCTTCGACGAAGGCGAAACCCTCCCGGTGGACCTGGCCTTGAACGCCGAGTCCCTGGGCGTGAAGGTCATCCGGATCGAACCCGGCGAGAAGGTCATCGCCGAACTCGAACAGGCCATCCGCGATGCCAAGGCAGCCCCGGAACGCGGCGGCCCCATCCTGATCCACGTCGAATCCGATCCGCTGCTGGACGCCCCGAGTTCCGAATCCTGGTGGGACGTCCCTGTCTCCCAGGTCTCCGAACTGGAATCCACCAAGCAGGCCTTCCAGACCTACATCGAGCACAAAGACCGCCAGCGCAAATTCCTCGGCTGAAGACCTGCACGCTGAAGCCCCGCCACCTGACACTTCGATCCACCTACTCAAGGAAGAGTCCCATGACTGCCACCACCACTGAGACCACCACCATCAACCACTTCATCAACGGCGCCGAAACCGCCGGCGAGGGCACCCGCACCCAGCCCGTCTACAACCCGGCCACCGGCAAGGTGTCCGGCGAGCTGCGCCTGGCCAACCGCGTCGACCTGGACGCCACCGTCGCCGCCGCCCGCAAAGCCGCCGACTCCTGGGGCGATATCTCCCTGGCCAAGCGCACCGCCGTCCTGTTCAAGTTCCGCGAACTGGTCGCCGCCCATTTGGACGACCTCGCCCAGCTCATCACCGCGGAGCACGGCAAGGTCCTGTCCGATGCGAAGGGCGAGATCGGCCGCGGCCTGGAAGTCATCGAATACGCCTGCGGCATCCCCAGCCTCGTCAAGGGCGACTACTCGGACCAGGTCTCCACCGGGATCGACGTCTTCTCCTTCCGCGAACCGCTCGGCGTCGTCGCCGGCATCACCCCGTTCAACTTCCCTGTGATGGTGCCGCTGTGGATGGCGCCGATGGCGATCGCCACCGGCAACGCCTTCATCCTCAAGCCCTCCGAACGCGACCCCTCCGCCTCCATGCTCCTGGCCAAGCTCTGGAAGCAGGCCGGTCTGCCGGACGGTGTCTTCCAGGTCCTGCACGGCGACAAGGAAACCGTCGAGGGCCTGCTGACCCACCCGGACGTGGACGGCATCTCCTTCGTCGGCTCCACCCCGATCGCCCAGTACGTCCACGAGACCGCCACCAAGCACGGCAAGCGCGTCCAGGCTCTCGGCGGGGCGAAGAACCACGCCATCGTGATGCCCGACGCCGACCTGGAC
>NZ_QAIQ01000462.1 GCF_003061105.1 Arthrobacter sp. HMWF013 | reverse complement strand
CCGGGCACCAGGTGGGCGAGATCTCCCAGGGAGTGCTGTTCCCGAAGCACCGGGCAGACCTGGTGCACACCGCCATCACCGTGGAGCGGATGCTGGAGGGGAAGATCGAGCGGCTTTTTGTCCCCGCCAATCCCCTGGACATCCTGGCGCAGCAGACCGTCGCCGCCACCGCACTGGGCAGCATCGACGTTGAGGAATGGTTCGCCACGGTGCGCCGGTCAGCGCCCTTCGCGTCACTCCCCCGTTCCGCGTTCGAGGCAACCCTTGACCTGTTGGCCGGCCGCTATCCTTCCGACGAATTCGCCGAACTGCGCCCGCGCATCATCTGGGACCGTCATGCCGGCACCATCGAAGGCCGGCCCGGCGCCCAGCGGCTGGCCGTCACCTCCGGCGGCACCATCCCGGACCGCGGCCTGTTCGGCGTCTACATCATCGGCACCGAGGTGGAGGGCTCCGCTTCCCCGGGCGCGGACGGCAAAGCCGCTCCATCTCCGGCCAAAGGCGGACGGCGGGTGGGCGAACTCGACGAGGAAATGGTTTACGAGTCCCGCGTGGGTGACATCTTTGCCCTCGGCGCCACCAGCTGGAAGATCGAGGACATCACCCATGACCGCGTTCTGGTCTCCCCTGCCTTCGGACAGCCGGGCAAGCTGCCCTTCTGGAAAGGCGACTCGTTGGGCCGGCCTGTGGACCTGGGCCGCGCGCTGGGCGCCTTCGTGCGCGAACTCGCAGCGTCCGACGTCGGCCCTGCCACCGAGCGCTGCAAAGCCAGCGGGCTGGACGACTTCGCAGCGAACAACCTGATCCAGTACCTGACCGAGCAGAAGCTCGCCACCGATGTGGTGCCCAGTGACACCACGCTCATTGTCGAACGGTTCCACGATGAACTTGGCGACTGGCGTGTGATCCTGCACAGCCCGTTCGGGATGCCCGTGCACGCGCCGTGGGCCCTCGCTGTGGGGCAACGCCTGCACCAGCGGTACGGCATGGACGGTTCCGCCATGGCCGCCGACGACGGCATTGTGCTTCGCGTCCCCATGATGGAGGACGAGCCGCCGGGTGCTGAGCTTTTCCTGTTTGATCCCGAAGAGCTGGAGCAGATTGTCACTGCCGAGGTCGGCGGCAGCGCGCTGTTTGCTTCCCGCTTCAGGGAGTGCGCCGCCCGGGCACTGCTGCTGCCCCGCCAGACCCCGGGCAAGCGGCAGCCGCTGTGGCAGCAGCGCCAGCGGTCCGCGCAGCTGCTCGACGTCGCACGGAAATACCCGACGTTTCCGATCGTGCTGGAGACGGTCCGGGAATGCCTCCAGGACGTCTACGATCTTCCCGCGCTGAAGGACATCGCGGCCTCGGTGGAGCGCCGTGAACTCAGGATCGTGCAGACCACCACGCAGCAGCCCTCGCCGTTCGCGAAGTCCCTGCTGTTCGGGTACGTTGCCCAGTTCCTGTATGAAGGCGACTCGCCCCTGGCCGAGCGCCGGACCGCTGCCCTGGCCCTCGATTCCACGCTGCTCAATGAGCTCCTTGGCCGGGTTGAGCTCCGCGAGTTGCTGGACGCAAAAGTCATCGAGGCCACGGAGCTCGAACTCCAGCGCCTTGCTCCGGACCGCAGGGCCCGCGGCATGGAAGGCGTCGCTGACCTGCTCCGGCTGCTGGGTCCGCTGACACCGGAGGAGGTCGCGGCCCGGCTGGAGCCGGCCGTCGTGGTCGAGGCTGTGCAGGCGGTCGAAGCGGCCAACGCGGTTGGGGTGCTTGAACCTGCTCAAACGGTTGAAACTGTCGAAGCGCCCCCAGGCGAGCCTGGCGGCGTGGATGAGCCGGACGGGATCCCCGCTGTTGAGCACGTCGAAACCCCGCATGCCGGCACCGCCCTGGCTGCGTCGCACCTGACCGCACTCCAGCGGGCCAACCGGGCCATCAAAGTAAACATCAGCGGGGCCGAGCGCTACGCCGCGGTGGAGGATGCGGCCCGCCTTCGCGATGCCATCGGCGTTCCCCTGCCCATGGGCGTTCCGCTGGCCTTCATCGAGCCGGTGGCGGACCCCCTGGACGACCTCGTCTCACGGTATGCCCGGACGCACGGTCCCTTCACAGCAGCCGAGGCCGCGGCCCGGCTGGGACTGGGCGTGGCCGTCGTCGGTACAGCGCTGAAACGGCTCGCGGCAGACGGCCGCGTGGTGGAAGGTGAGTTCAGGCCGCATGCCGTTGCGCCGCAAACCCAGGCGCCCCAACCAGACTCCGCGGCCACAGGAGAGGCACCCCGGGACGTTCCGGATCACCTTCCCGCCACTGCGGGCACCTCCACCAGCGAGTGGTGCGATGCAGAAGTCCTCCGCAAGCTCCGCCGCCGTTCCCTGGCAGCCCTGCGCGCCGAAGTGGAGCCGGTTGACGCCGCCGCCTACGGCCGTTTCCTCCCGGCCTGGCAGCACGTCCGCACTCCCGGCGGCGGGCGCGGGCAGCCATCACTGCGCGGGCTGGACGGGATTGTCACCGCGATCGACCAGCTGTCCGGCGTCCCGGTACCGGCTTCGGCGTGGGAGCCGCTGGTCCTGGCCAGCCGGGTGTCCAACTACCAGCCCGCCATGCTTGATGAGCTGATGGCGGCCGGTGAAGTGCTGTGGTCCGGGGCCGGGGCACTGGCCGGCAACGACGGCTGGGTCAGCCTCCACCTGGCTGATTCCGCCGAGCTGACCCTGAACCCGGCCATCGAATACGAACCGGGGGATGCGCAGCAGCGCCTTCTGGACCACCTCCGCAACAACGGCGGCGGCTACTTTTTCCGCCAACTGACGGACGTCGCCGGTGGCATGGACACCGTCCTCAGCGACCAGGACGTGGTGACCGCACTCTGGGACCTGGCCTGGGCCGGCCGCATCACCGGCGACACGTTCGCGCCGGTCCGCGCGCTCATCGCCGGTGGCCACACCGCCCACCGCCAGGTGGCGCGGGCACCGCGCGCGCGTGCACCCCGTTTGAGCCGGCTGGGACGCTCGCACGGCAGCGGCCTGCTGGGCGCCTCCGGACCTGGTTCGGGATTTGGCGGCGGGAGATACGGTTCTGCCTCCGGGGCTTTGGCCACTCCCCCGCTGGCTGCCGGCCGCTGGTCAGCCCTGCCGCTGCCGGAGCTGGACGCGACCATCCATGCACGTGCCACCGCTGAACTGTTGCTGGACCGCTACGGTGTGGTGACCCGGGGATCGGTGATGGCGGAGCAGATTCTTGGCGGCTTCGGCCTGATGTACAAGGTTCTGGCCCGGCTGGAGGAAGCGGGCCGGTGCCGTCGCGGGTACTTCATCGAACACCTCGGAGCCGCCCAGTTTGCGGTCCCGGCAACGGTGGACAGGCTCAGGTCGTACGCGGAGGATACCCAACTGGCGAAGTCCGAACCGGTGGCGCTGGCCCTTGCTGCAACCGATCCGGCCAACCCGTATGGTGCGGCGCTGCCATGGCCCGCCCTCAACGTGGAGGCCGGCACCGGGCACCGGCCCGGGCGGAAAGCCGGGGCACTGGTAGTGCTGGTGGACGGCGCGCTGGTTCTTTACGTGGAGCGCGGCGGAAAAACTTTGCTCGTTTTCAGCGGGGACGAGGCGGTTTTGTCGGCCGCGGGAGCGGCGCTGGTGAGTGTGGTCACCCGTGGTGCCATCGACAAGCTGATCATGGAAAAGGTCAACGGCCACGGCATCCTGGACACCCCGGTGGCCGCTGCCCTGGCAGCAGCAGGCGCCTACTCGACGCCGAAGGGACTGAGGATCCGTGCCTGAGGGAGATTCCGTCTGGCGGGCCGCCAACCAGCTGCATCAGGCCTTGGCGGGACAGCAGCTGACCGCGTCCGACTTCCGTGTCCCCCGGTTCGCCACCCTCAACCTCGCCGGCTGGACCGTCAACGAGGTGGTGCCGCGCGGCAAGCACCTGCTGATGCGTGTTCAGGGCCCGGAC
>NZ_QAIQ01000461.1 GCF_003061105.1 Arthrobacter sp. HMWF013 | reverse complement strand
AATCCCTACCCCGGCTCGCCCAACCCCGCCTCGCATAAGCAACGCGGGGTCACTTCATGCCCGATAGAGGCCCTTTATTGAGCGAGGAGTGACCCCGCGTTGCTTGGGGGTCTTTGGATGGAGCGATCATCCGTTGCCGGAACGTTGCAATCGCGCGCCCGGAATCCGTTGACAGGATGTGAGCTGCGCCATAGATTTGCCGTAACCTGAATCGCCTTTCAGGTTCACTCCAGATTCTTACTTCGGCTCCACTGCTCAGTTTCCGCGGATTTCAACGAAAGGCATCCCGTGAAGGATACAAAGAGGTTCCTGCTGGCCGCCGTTATGGCCACCGGGTTGGCCCTCAGCGCCTGTGCGCCCACCACCGGCTCAGCCACCCCGGCCGGCTCCGGCAGCGCCGGGGCCACCACCGCCGCGGAACCCGTGGATGTGGGCATCATCTACTCCAAGACCGGGCCGCTTGCCGCCTACGGCGCAACCTACTACGAGGGCCTGCAGGCAGGCATCGACCACGCCACGGACGGGACCGGCGCAGTCAACGGTGCCAAGATCAACCTGACGTACGTTGACGACGGCGGCGACCCGGACAAAGCCGTCACGGCCGCGAAGGACCTGATCGGCAAGGGCTACAAAATCATCGGCGGAACGGTGGTCTCCGGCATCGCCCTGAAGCTCGCCGAACAGGCAGCCCAGAACAAGGTCCTGTACATTTCCGGCCCCGCCGCCACGGACGCCATCCAGGGCATCAACAAGTACACGTTCCGTTCCGGCCGCCAGAGCCTGCAGGATGTGGCCACGGCCGGCTCGTTCATCGACACCAAGGGCAAGAAGGTGGTGGTGTTCGCGCAGGACAACGCCTTCGGCCAGGGCAACGTGGCCGCCGTCAAGGCCGTCCTCGGTGCCAAGGGCGCCACGGTTGAGGCCGTGCTTGTCCCGGACGGACAGGAACTCACACCCTTCGCCCGCCAACTCATCGACGCCAAGCCGGACATGACGTTCGTGGCCTGGGCCGGAGCTACCTCCGGCACCATGTGGCAGACCCTCAGCCAGCAGGGAGCGTTTGACGCCGCGCCGGTGGTCACAGGGCTCGGCGACGCCGCCACCTTCGGTGCGTATGGAGAGGCCACCGGCAAGATCAGCTTCCTGAACCACTACTTCCCGGGTGCCTCCGGTACCGAGGTGGAGAAGAAGATGATCGCCGCCGTCGAAAAGGCAGGCGCAAAGGCCGATCTCTTCACCCCGGACGGCTTCGTTGCCGGCCAGATGATTGTCCAGGCCATCAAGGAAGGCGGTTCCGACGCCGACGCCATGGTCAAGGCACTCGAAGGCTTCAGCTTCGACGGCCCCAAGGGCAAGGAAACGGTCCGGGCCTCGGATCACGCCCTGATCCAGGACATGTACCAGGTCAAGCTCGTCCAGAACGGCGCAGCCTGGAGCCCGGAACTCATCAAGGTGGTTGCCGGCGATCAGGTCGCACCGCCCGAAAAGAAGTAGAAGAGGCCAGCGAATGGTAGCTCCAGCCCTGCCTGCCCTCGCGGTGGACGGCCTCGGCCTGCAGATCGGCGGAGCCCGCATCCTCCAGGATGTGAGCTTCGCCGTGGCCGCCGGCGAAATGGTCGGCGTCATCGGCCCCAACGGCGCCGGCAAGACCACCCTGTTCAACCTGATCTCGGGCGTGATGCGGCCCACCGAAGGAAGCATCACCCTGAACGGCAGCGAGATCACGGCCGCGCCGGTCCACCGCAGGGCCAAGGCAGGGCTGGGGCGGACCTTCCAGACCTCCAACCTGTTTCCCCGGCTCAGTGTGCTGGAGAACGTCCGGCTCGCCGCGCAGGCGAAAATCGGCGGCAGCTTCAGCATCCTGCGCTTCCCCTCCGCCTCCGATGAGGCCACCCGGATTGCCCTGGGCACCATCAGGGAAGTCGGGCTGACCGGCCAGCTGACGACGGCGGCGGGGGACCTTTCGCACGGCGAGAAGCGGAAGGTGGAGATCGCCGTCCTCCTGGCAACGGATCCCGCCGTCGTCCTCCTGGACGAGCCGATGGCCGGCGTCGCGTCCGGGGACGTCCCCTCCCTGACCGCGATCATCCGCGGGATGCACCGCGACCGCGGCTGCACCGTGATGATGGTGGAGCACCACATGGACGTGGTCCTGGGGCTGGTGGACCGGGTGGCGGTCATGCACCACGGCAGCCTGCTCGCGCTGGACAGCCCGGAGGCCGTGATGGCCGATCCGACCGTACAAAGTGCCTACCTTGGAGAACCCGTATGAGCACCGCAGCGGACGCGCGCCCGATCCTCAGAGTTGCGGGACTCAACGCCCACATCGCCGGCCAGCAGGTGGTGGAGGACGTCTCCTTCACGGTGCCGGCCACCGGAATCACCGCCCTGCTGGGCCGCAACGGCGTCGGCAAGACCAGCACCATCAAGGCCATCATCGGCCTGATCGACCGCACCGGAACCGTCGAACTGGACGGAGTCCGGGTCGAAAAGGAGCCCACCTACAAGATCATCCGCAGCGGCGTGGGCTACGTCCCGGAGGACCGCGAAGTGTTCTCCAAACTCACCGTCGCGGAGAACCTCCGCCTGGCGGAACGCGACGCCGCACCGCGCAGGCAGCTCGTCGAGGAGCTTTTCCCCGACCTGCTGGCCCGGGCCGGCCAGATGGCGGGCACCCTCTCCGGCGGCCAGCAGCAGATGGTGTCACTGGCCCGTGCCCTGCTGAACACCAACAAGATCCTCCTCGTGGACGAACCCACCAAGGGCCTGGCCCCGAAGATTGTCGCCGAGGTGGCCGAAACACTCGCCGAGGCTGCCAAGACTGTTCCCATCCTCCTGGTGGAGCAGAACCTGCACGTGGTCCGCCAACTCGCGGAAGGCGCGGTTGTCCTGTCCGGCGGGCGGGTGGTCCACACCGGCAGCGCCCTCGGGTTCCTTGACGACGCCGAGCTGACGCAGCGGCTGCTGGGCGTCTCGGCAGAGGGCGCCCCAGCAGAGCGCGGTTCAGCCGAGCTCGGTTCAGCCGTGTCAGCCAACCAGGCCGCCCGCCACGGGAAAGGCGCGGCCCTGTGAGTACCGTCGTCCTCCTGCTCTTCACCGGCCTCGGCCTCGGCGCCCTGTATTTCCTGGTGGCCGCAGGACTGTCCCTGATCTACGGGCTGATGGGCGTCCTGAACTTCGCGCACGGCGCGTTCCTCACCCTCGGCGCCTTCACCGGCTGGGAAATCGCCCGCCGGACCGGCTCGGATAGCTGGTGGACCTTCCTGCTCTCGCTGTTGGTGGGAGCCGCAGCCGGTGCACTGTTCGCCGTTTTCACCGAGTTTGTCCTGATCCGCCGGCTCTACCAGCGGCACATCGAGCAGGTCCTCATCACGGTGGGACTCTCGCTCGCCGCCGTTGCCCTCTTCGACGGTATCTGGGGGACCGATCCGGTCTTCATCCAGGGCCCGGCATGGTTCAAGGACACCACCGAAATCCTCGGCGCCCGCGTCCCGAACGACAGGTTTGTCTGCATCATCGCCGCTGTCCTGGTGCTGCTTGCCATGGTGTTCTTCCTCAAAAACACCCGGTACGGCATGATCATCCGGGCCGGCGTCGAAAACCGTTCCATGGTGACCGCCCTGGGCATCGACGTCCGCAAAGCCTTCACCCTCGTCTTCACCATCGGCGGCGCCGCGGCGGGGCTGGGCGGAGTCCTGGCCTCCCATTACTTCGGCTACGTCTCGCCGATGCTGGGCGGCTCGCTGCTGATCTTCGCCTTCATCGTCACCGTGATCGGCGGGCTCGGTTCCCTGACCGGCGCGGCGATTGCCGCCGTCGGGGTCGCTGTCCTGCAGCAGTTCGCCAACTTCTACCTCGGCGGCACCGGTGACTTCGTTGTGGTGCTGGCCCTGGCGCTGGTGCTGCTGTTCCGTCCGTCCGGCC
>NZ_QAIQ01000460.1 GCF_003061105.1 Arthrobacter sp. HMWF013 | reverse complement strand
GAACAGCCAGGACCACGATGCTGCCCTTGGGAGCCTGGGTAATGCTGCCGAACGTGACTCCCCCGCTCAGTTCGGTGGCCAGGGCCTGGGCGTTGCCTGCATCCTGGCCGAGGATCTCGACGCTCTGGTTGGCGGCGAGTGCGCGGGTGGCGATGCCCCGGGCCATGTTGCCGTTGCCGATGATGGTGATGTTCGTCATGGGATTCTTCTTTCCGAATATGCGGGCCAGGAGGTTCTTCATCAGGTTCTGTTCTGTCTAGTGGTTATTTACTTGAAGCTACAACTAAATATAGGCCGAGAAAGTTGAAGTGTCAATGGTTTTCGGAAAGACAGTGGGTAACATGCAGCCATGAGCACCCGTGATACTCCGCCGCAGATCGGCGACCTCCCGCCCATTGGGCGGCCGGCGAACAGCGCCCTGCTTCAGGCCGGAATCAGCACCCTGGCCCAGGTCGCCGGGCTCAGCCGCAGCGAATTGCTGGCCATGCATGGCGTGGGCCCCAAAGCCATCCGGCTCCTTGAAGAAGCGCTGGGCGCTCAGGGGCTGCGGTTCGCCGACTGACAGCCGGACGCGGACCGCGTGACCCTGGGAGCGGCGAGTGGATTCGGATACGGCAAACCAGGCAGGAATTTCCTCTGGTTCGCGTTTCTGCCGGCCTGAGACAATGACCCAATGGAAATCGCGCTGGGAATTCTGGCTCTCGTCGCGGTGGTCTGTGCGGTAAGCGCCGTGGGCCGGAAGCTCAACATTTCCGTTCCGCTGCTGCTGGTCCTGGCCGGCGTCGCCGCTTCCTTCCTGCCTTTCGTCCCGCGCATCGAGCTGACCCCCGAGCTGGTCCTCGTGGGCTTGTTGCCCCCGCTGCTGTATGCCGCGGCGCTGCGGACCTCGCTCTTCGATTTCCGTTCCAACCGCCGGGCCATCGGGCTGCTGTCCGTGGGCTATGTCATCTTCGGCACCGTCACAGTGGGCTTCGTGGTCTGGTGGCTGTTCCCTGAAATCCCGCTCGCCGCAGCTTTCGCACTCGGCGCCGTTGTGGCGCCACCGGACGCGGTGGCCGCAACCGCCATCGCCCGGAAAGTGGGGATGCCCCGCAGGATTGTCACCATCCTCGAGGGCGAGTCACTGGTCAACGACGCCACCGCCCTGATCTGCCTCCGGGCGGCGATCGCCGCCATCGCGGGATCGGTGTCGGCCGCGGAGATCGCCGGTGAATTCCTGCTCGCAGCCGGTGGCGGGGTGGTGGTGGGCCTGGCCGCCGCCTACGTGCTGACCGAGCTCCGCAAGCGGATCAGGAACGTCCCCATCAACACCTCGACGTCGTTGGTTGCGCCTTTGGTGGCCTATCTTCCGGCGGAGGCGATCCACGCGTCCGGTGTCCTCGCCGTCGTCGTCACCGGGCTGGTGATGGGCACCAAGGCGCCCTCCATGCCCAACGGTGCCGCCCGGCTCAGCCAGCGGAGCAACTGGAACACGGTGCAGTTCCTGCTGGAAAACGCGGTGTTCCTGCTGATCGGCCTGCAGGTGCGGACCATCATCGACGGCGTCCAGGACGATTCGCTGGGGGCAGGCCGGATCTGGGCCGGCTGCGCCGTCATCCTGCTGGCGGTGCTGGTGCTGCGGCCCGTTTGGGTGTTCCCGGCGACGTACCTGCCGCGGCTGATCCCGGCGGTGCGGCGGAACGATCCGGCGCCGCCGTGGCAGTTCGCAGCGATTGTGTCCTGGGCCGGGATGCGGGGAGTGGTCACCCTGGCCGCGGTGTTGGTGCTGCCCGAGGACCTGGAGCACCGTTCGGTGCTGATCCTCGCTGCACTGGTGGTGGTGGGCGGCACGCTTGTGCTGCAGGGCTTTACTCTGCCGGCGCTGGTCCGGACCCTTCGTGTGCAAGGTCCGGACCCGCGCGAGGACGCGCTGAACCAGGCCTCGCTGATGCAGCTTGCCACTGCAGAAGGCGTGGCCCGCCTGCAGGAACTTCGCACAGGGGACGATCCTCCGGAGGTGGTGGCCATGCTCAAACGGCGCACCCAGGAGCGCGGACTGGCGGCCTGGGAACGGCTCGGGCGGCCCAAGGCCGAGGCCGCGACGCCCAGCCAGCGGTACGCCCGGCTGCGGCTCGCCATGCTGGACGCGGAGCGGGCCAAGGTGCTGGAACTGCGGCGCGGCGGCGAATTCGCGCAGGAGGTCCTCAGCGAAGTGCTCGACCGGCTGGATATTGAGGAATCCATGCTGGACCTGGCGCTGGACGAGCTGGATACGTCCGGCGAAGGCGGCGGCGAAGGAATTGCGACGCCGGGCGGGGTGTGCGCCCACCTTGAGTCAGCCCGGTCCCGGGAGGTGCCACTGGACGCGTACTGCGAGGACTGCCTGAGGGAAGGCACGACGCCGGTCCACCTGCGGATGTGCCTGGGCTGCGGGAAGGTGGGGTGCTGCGATTCCTCCCCCGGCACCCATGCGTCCAAGCACTTCGGGTCCACCCGGCACCCGGTGATGCGCAGCATCGAACCCGGCGAGGACTGGCGCTGGTGCTACCAGGACGACCTGCTGGGATGACGCGATCTCCCGCCGATTGGCCACCGCTCCGAAGGCGGGGTGCTCGCCGCATCGCCGTCTTAGCCACCCTCACGGCGTTGGCGGTGGGGTTGAGGGGAGCCATGGACCTTCTCGGCGAGGTCAGGTACTGGAATCCGCTGACACCTCTCGAGTACGCCGCCGTTGTCCTGGCTTCTCTGGCTTTCCTCCTCCTGGGCAGTACGCTCTGGACCATAGGACAGGACTGGAAGTCCAGTCCAACAAAGACCGGCCGCATGGCAAGGTTCAGCCGGTTCTCGATTTCTGTGGCTGCGGTTGCTGCCGCGGTGGTTTCGGTCAGAAACCGCCGAAGCATTCCTCTTGTTGGCAATAACCGCCGGCGTCATATTGTCGGCCCTGTCGCCTCTTCCAGCGGTCGCGGCACTCCTGGGGGCGGCTGCTTACTACGCTTTTGGCGTGCCACACGGGCGTGACCACCCTGATCCTGCCAGAACCTGACCGTAGTGCCGCGTCCATCGGCGGGTCGGAACGGCCACTATGCTGAGCTGACCATCGCAGGAGATGGGCTTGGCAGCACAGGGGGCGCTGGTGGCATCAGGTTTTGACGGCAAGGATTCTTCGGGCATACCGCGCTGGGGGCGTGACATTCCGGGAGTCCGCCGGTCTCCGAGCGGGCGTATCCCGCAGTGGGCCATCGACGAGGCACTGGGAAAGCTAGACAATCCCGAGCCCTGGCGCAGTGCCCCGGCGCCGCTGGCGCCCCGAAAGCCACACCGCTTCAGCCGAAAACGGCCAGTCCGTGCCCGCAAATGGAGAGGGCGGTTGGCCACGGTGCTGGGTATCGCCCTGGTGGTGGGCCTGTATTTCACGCCGAACCTGTTCGAACGGTACGTGATGTCCGCAGCACGGCCCCATCTGCGCGGCTCCGAGGTTCCGCCACCGGGTTTTGAAGCCGCTTCATCTCCCCTGGGCCTCCCGCCGGCCGTGACCGGATCCACCGCTTACGTCCTGCAGGAGTCGCCGGACCCGGGCCAGTCATTTACCGCCTACGATCCGTGTCGGCCGGTCCACTACGTGGTCCGGCCGGACTACGCACCACCAGGCACGGAACAGCTCATCCAGGAGGCCGTGGCCGCTGTTTCGGCGGCAACCGGACTGCAGTTCGTCTATGACGGAACCACCTCCGAAGCGCCCACAGAGGACCGCGGCGCGTACCAGCCTGACCGCTACGGCAAGAAATGGGCGCCGATTCTGATTGCCTGGTCCACGCCCGAAGAGTCACCTGACCTGGCGGGCAGGGTTGCGGGCACCGGTGGAAGCTCATCCGTCCGGGTTCCGGGCGAGCCCTACGTGTACGTCACCGGCCAGGTTCACCTGGATGCGCCGGGACTGACAGAAATGATGGCCTTTCCCGATGGACCCGCCCTGGTCCGGGCCATCATCATGCACGAACTGGCCCATGTCGTCGGGCTGGACCACGTGAACGACCCCACGCAACTGATGTATGAGGAGAACAGCGGGCAACTCGACTTCGGGGCCGGCGACCGCGCCGGGTTGGCATTGCTGGGAACGGGAAAGTGCGTCCCGCGACTGTGACCGGCCCGGAAGGTGGTGACGGTTCCAAGAATCGCCACCACCTTCTCGAACTACAGTTCAGGCCGTATGAGCCATCGTCAGCGGGCAGATGCTGCTGTGTCCTCCTCCACTGGTTCAGCCGCCACCAAGTGGTGCAGCTGCTCGGCGTGACCGCGCGGGGAGTGCGCCTTGTCTTCACCGTTCTCGTAGGCATTTTCGGCGTGGAGACCAATGTCGAGTCCCGTGGCTTCAATGGGTGCCGCAACGCGGATGCCCATGGTCATGTCCAGGACTTTGGCGATCACCCAAGTGACCGTGAAGGTGTAAGCGAAGACGGCGACAATGGCCAGCGCCTGGCGTCCAAGTAGTTCGAAGCCCCCGCCGTAGAGCAGGCCGGTTGCCCCGCTGGGCGCCTCCGGGGTGGCCAGAATGCCAATCAGCAGGCCGCCAACAACGCCGCCGATGAAGTGCAGGGCGGTGACGTCGAGGGCATCATCGAATCCCAGTTTGTATTTCAGTGCGACGGCGAAGTAGCAGACAGCGCCTGCCGCTCCACCGATCGCAAGGGCTGCAAGAGGCGTGACGGCGCCGCAGGACGGAGTGATAGCTACCAGTGCGGCGATGGCGCCGGAGGAGGCCCCGAGAGTGGTCGGGTGACCGTCGCGGATCTTCTCTACGAGGAGCCAGACGACGACGCCCGCGCAGGTCGCGGCAACAGTGTTGAACGAAGCCACGGCGGCATTGTTGTCTGCAGCGCCCAAGCCACTGCCGTCGAAGCCGATCCATCCGGTGAAGAGAAGCCCCACGCCCAAAAGGGTCAGCGGAAGGCTATGTGCTTTGGGCTGCACCGGCCACGTCCGGCGCTTGCCGAGTACAAGCGCCAGCGCAAGGGCGGCCACTCCGGAGTTGACGTGAATGGCCGTGCTGCCGGCGTAATCGATGGCACCCAGGGTGTTGGCAATCCAGCCGCCCTGGACCGCGCCGTCCCCCGAATCAAAGGCGAATACCCAGTGCGCAACCGGGAAGTAGACCAGGCTTGCCCAGATGCCGGCAAAGACCAGCCAGGCTCCGAACTTCATCCGGTCTGCCGCTGCACCGGCCACAATGCCGGCCGTCAGGCCGGCGAACATCAGGTGCAGTGCGGCCAGCGCGAGGGGCGGCAGGGCGGCGTCGTCGGGGGCTGTCAGGAGCTGGCCCAATCCCGCGTACTCCAGCGGGTTGCCGAGCAGCCCCAGCCCGGCGATGGAATTGCCAAAGACGGCGGAGTAGCCAAAAGCCACCCAAAGGACGCCTACAACACAGAAGGAACCCAACACCATGAGCATCATGTTCATGGTGGTTTTGCGGCTGACCATGCCGCCGTAGAAGAGAGCCAGTCCAGGCAACATCAGGGCGACTGCAACGACGGCGGTCAGGACCCACGCCGTATTGCCCGCGATGGTGGCAGTGTCCATACGAATCTCCAAAGGCTAGATGACGGTCACGCCGCACAGGGAGCGGGGCGCCAGCGTTTCGATACGCTATCTAAATTGTTGGAGGGGACGTTTTCGATGCCGTATCGAATTCGTTTCCGGTGGGTTAACTCTCGGCGGTGGTATTCCAGTCCGAAGTGATCCCGCGCGCGGCCATCCGGATCTCCGGCAGACTCTCCGGGATCGCCAGTAACCGGGCCAGGCTCGTGTCGGCGCTCAGTTCCGAGACCTGTTCCGCGGAATAGGAGCGAAGGCCGGGAAGGGGCTGGCGGTAGTGGCGCTGGAGGCCCTCATTCAGGCCCAAGGCCGCAGTTGCCACATCCGAGGAGTCCACTGCCAGGAACTCACCCGCACTGACCCCCTGGTGCACAATCGATGCCGTCAGTCGGTGGAGGGCGGCGTAATCATCAAAGAACGCACCGAAGTTCTGGGGCTGTGACCGTGCCACCCGCTCAAACTCATAGAAGTCCAGGGGAGCCGAGCACAGCTGCATGACGTCAGCATGGAGGACCGCGTACAGCCGCGGGGCCGCAGCGCCGGATTGTGCTTCGAGCGCAGTTGCCAAGGCCAGTGAGCTCCGATTTTCTTCAAGCAAGGCCTGGAGGATGTTGTCCTTGCGCGCAAACCAGTAATAGAGCGAGGACTGCCGCAGCCCGGCGCTGCGGGCGATCTCACTCATGGTGGTTTCCGCATAGCCTTTTGCCACGAACAGGGCGATGGCTTCCCGGATAATGTCCTGCCGCGGAGATCCTGTCGGAGCGCCGCTCAGGCGGGGCCGCCCCGCAGCCGGTCGTGACGCATCCCTTGTCATCCCAAACCCCTGCTTTCGTTGTCTTCAGGCCCTCCCCAAAGCCTATCCGCGAAGGATTAACGTCGGCGAAACAATTTCGACATCCTATCGAAATTGCGACGCATGAGACTTTCTATAACTTATCGAAAAGGTGTTCATCGTGACCACCGCAGTTACCCGAACAAGGAGCCAACATGACCGTAGAAACAGCACAGTCCGCCGTTGAAACCGTGCAGCGGAAGCTCCGCGAGGCCGGGGTCAAGTATGCAATGTCCAGCTTCGTGGACCTGCACGGCAACATCAAGACGAAGTTCGTCCCGCTGGCGCACTTGCCCCAGATGGCTGCGGGGTCCGAGCTGTTCACCGGGGCCGCCCTTGACGGGCTGCCGCAGGACATCAGCGACGAGGAGCTCTCCGCCCGTCCTGACCTCGACAGCGCAGTGCAGCTGCCCTGGCGCAAAGAGGTGGCCTACTTTGCGAGCGACCTCTACACCGGGGGCAAACCCTTCGAAGCGGCTTCGCGGAACATCCTGAAGCGGCAGCTCGAAGAAGCGAAGAAGCTGGGCTTCACCTTCAACCTCGGCATCGAAACGGAATTCTTCGTCCTCAAGGACACACCCGAGGGCCCCGTGGAGGTCAGCGACCGGGACACCCTCAGCAAGCCCTGCTACGCGGCACCGGCGGCTTTGGACAACTTTGACTGGCTCACCGAGATGGTCGAGGCAATGAACGAGATGGGCTGGGGTGTCTACTCCTTCGACCACGAGGATGCCCAGGGCCAGTTCGAGATCGACTTCAAATACTCCGACGCCCTGACCATGGCCGACCGCGCGGTGTTCTTCCGGCTGATGGCCAACGAGATGGTCCGCAAGCACGGCTACTTCGCCACCTTCATGCCGAAGCCCTTCGCCGACCGGAGCGGCTCCGGCGCACACTTCAACATGTCGCTCGCCGACGTGGAAACCGGCGTCAACCTATTTGAGACCGACGACGACCCCCGCGGCTGTGGCATCTCCGAACTGGGCTACAAGTTCATTGCCGGCGTCCTCAAGCACGCGCCCGCCATCTGCGCCGTCATCGCCCCGACCGTCAACAGCTACAAGCGCCTGGTCCGGAAGGGCAGCATGTCCGGCTCCACCTGGGCTCCGGTATTCGTCAGCTACGGCAACAACAACCGCACCAACATGATCCGCGTCCCGCTGGCCGGCGGCCGTGTCGAGTGCCGTGCTGCGGACATCAGCTGCAACCCCTACCTCGGGGCGGCCATCATTCTCGCAGCAGGGCTGGAAGGCATTCGGGAGAACCTCGATCCGGGCGAGCCGCACACCGAGAACATGTACAACTACACCGAGGCCGAAATCCTGCAGAACGGACTGGGCCTGCTCCCCCGCAGCCTGGGCGAGGCGATCGACGAGTTCGCAGCCGACAGCCTCTCCCGCGATGTCTTCGGCGAGTCCATGTACAACGCCTACATCGATTACAAAGGCGGGGAGTGGAATGAGTACCAGGCCCACGTCTCGGAATGGGAAACCAAGCGCTACCTGAAATTCTTCTAAGCTGCCCCCATGCACAAGGATTTCGCACTCGGCAGGTTCGGGCTGGTTTCGGGCCCGGACCTGCCGGACGCCAGGCTCGCCTACCGGACCTACGGCTCACTCAACGCGGCCGGTGACAACTGCATCCTCCTGCCGTCGTACTACACCGGCACGCACGCCAGCTACGAACCCTGGATCGGCAAGGGACGCGCCCTCGACCCTGACCGCTGGTTCATCGTTGCCGTGAACATGTTCGGTAACGGGCTTTCCAGCTCGCCCTCCCGCGCCGACCCCGAGATCCGCGGCGCGGCTTTCCCAAGTGTCACCATCGCAGACAACGTGATCGCCCAGCACCGTCTGCTGACTGACCTTGGCGTCCGCCACATCCGGATGATCGCAGGGTGGTCCATGGGCGCGCTGCAGGCCTACGAGTGGGCCGTGCGCTATCCCGGGATGGTCTCCGGCATCCTTCCTATCGCCGGAGCGGCCAGATGCTCGCCGCACAACTTTGTTTTCCTTGAGGGTGTGAAAGCGGCGCTCAGGGCCGATCCAGGTTTCGACGATGGGCGCTACACCGTCCCGCCCGTTCGTGGGTTGCGTGCATTCGGTACCGTTTATGCCGGCTGGGCCTACTCGCAGGACTTCTTCCGGAACGGCAGCTACCGGGATGTCGGCTACCGGAGTGTGAACCACCTGATCGACGATTGGGCGGCAGACCACGAAGACATGGATGCCAACAATCTGCTGGCCATGCTCGACACCTGGCAGCGGGCCGACGTCGGGACTGCTGAACGCGGTGGCTTCGAGGGAGCGTTGGGTCAGATCCAGGCACGCTGCATTGTCATGCCGAGCACCACAGACCTCTACTTCCCCGCTGCGGACAGCAGGATCGAGGTCAATCTGATTCCTTACGCGGAACTCCGCCCGCTCGAATCCAATCTTGGGCACATTGCAGGACGGCCCGGGATCCGGGGAGCCGAAACGGAACAGATCGGCGAAGCCATGCACCTGCTCCTCGACGGCTGATCGTGAACGACGGCGGGGCCTCCCCGCCGTCGTCCGTTTGCCCTCGCTGGGGCTCAGCGCGCTCCATGGCGCGCGGCTCCGGTCAGGCGGCCAGCGGCATATCGAACAACTGCTCGGCGAGCCTGATCAGGTGGCGGGGAGCGTCAGCCGCTTCGCCGGGGTCCGAGTCGCCCAGGAACAAGGCAGTCCCGTAAATGGTGGCGTCGAGATCCACGCCCGCCTCCCGGATGAGGACTTCCGCCCGCACATTCGGGCGGGAGCGGGTCCCTCCATTGTTGAGGTAGACGTGCCAATCCCGGCCGGCGATGAATCCGACCTCCCCGGCGGCTACCCGCTGCCAAGCGTCCATGTCCAGCTCAACGGCTCCGATGTGGACGGAATGCGTGAGGCGGGCCGGGATTACCAGGGCGTTGAAGGAAGTTTGAAGGGTCATGTCTTGTCCTTGAAGCTGAAAAGGATTGCGTCCGATCCGGATGGTGCGGGCAGCCGCGCGGGCTAGGAGTCCCGCTCGCGGCTGCCCGCAGGCATGTTTAGCGC
>NZ_QAIQ01000459.1 GCF_003061105.1 Arthrobacter sp. HMWF013 | reverse complement strand
GGGTAGGGGGTGGGGGTCAGTCCCCAGAAGCGGTAGTTTCCGTCTTCGTCGCTGTAAAGGTGGGCGCGCCCCGAGACGCGGTGGTCGTCGTACTGGACGTCGTAGAAGCCGTCTTCATCTGCTTCCCACACTTCGATGCGTGCGTTAGGGACCGGGTTTCCGTCAGTGTCCTTGACGCTTCCTTCGATCCAGCAGGGTTCTCCTGGTGCGGCGCCGGCGATGTCTCCGCCGTTTTCGATGCGCGGCGCGTCGTCTACGAAGAAGGGGCCGAAAACGGTGGCTTCGGTTGCGTCGCCGACGGCTTCATTGTTGACGTTGATGGTCTGCATGGAGGCGCCGAAGACGTCGGAGAGCAGGATGAATTCCTGTCGGCGGTCGTCGGTGATGTGGCCGACGGCGGTGAGGAACTCAATGGCTTTGTTCCATTCGGCTTCGGTGAGCCGGACGTCGCGGATGAAGTTGTGCAGGTGGGTTACGAGTGACTGCATCAGTTGCTTCAGCCGCGGGTCCTGGCAGTCTTCGAAGGAGCGCAGCACGTTGCGGACGAGTTGTTCCTCCACGTTTTGTTGTGCCTCAGACACGTGCTGGTTGCCGGGAGCGCTTTCGGTTTCGGGGACGCGGGTCTGCTGGGTCATTGTCGTTTTCCTCGCTGTTGTTTGTGGTGTCGAGTATGCGCGCAGGGACTCAGAGTTGCGATGCCTCGTCGAGCAGCTGCAGATCCTTAGTGGTCAACCGGATCTGCATTGATTCAACGAGGGGCGCGAGTTGGTCTGTTGTGCGCGCGCTGGCGATGGGGGCCGCGACTCCGTTCTGCGCTGCGAGCCATGCCAGGGCGATGGAAGCGGGCTGGGTGGAGTGCTCATCGGCGACGCTTTTGACTGCGTCGATGACTTTCCGGCCGTGGGCGTTGAGGTACTTTGCCGCGTCGGGGGCGCGGGGGCTTTCGATTTCCTCGCCGTTGTCGTATTTTCCGGTCAGGAAGCCGTGGGCGAGGGAGTAGTAGGGCACGACGGCGAGGCCGTGGGTGCGGGCCAGCGGGAGGATATCGGCTTCAATTCCTCGTTCGACGAGGTTGTATTGGGGCTCTATGACGACGGGCGCGTGAAAGCCTTCGCGGGCGGTGATGTCGAGCCATTCTTTGATTCGTTCCGCTGTGTAGTTCGAGATGCCGATTGAGCGGATCTTTCCTTGGTCGACGAGTTCGGACAGTGTCGCGATGCTCTCGATGAGGGGCGTTGAGGGGTCGTCGAAGTGCGCGTAGTAGATGTCAACGGCGTCGATGTCGAGGCGGGTCAGCGAGGCGTCGACCGCAGCCCGGATCGTCTCGGGGGCCATGCCTGGGAATTGCGGGTGGTGACTTACTTTGGTGGCGATGACGAGGTCGTCGCGGTCGGTTCTGCCGGCCAGCCATTTGCCGATGATCGTTTCCGACTCCCCGCCTGTGTTTCCCTCGGCCCAGAACGAGTAAGAGTCGGCGGTGTCCAGGAAGTTCCCGCCGGCAGCGACGTAGCCGTCGAGGAC
>NZ_QAIQ01000046.1 GCF_003061105.1 Arthrobacter sp. HMWF013 | reverse complement strand
GTCCTTGCCGCGTCCATCCTGCTGTGGAGCTTCGGCCAGGCTTTCGGGTGGCAGGAAGCGAAGGCCGCGGCGATCGCCGCGTTCGTCCTCTTCCTCATCGCCATCGGATTCATCATGGGCCGCTCCTCGTACGGTGTGATCCTGGACCTGGCCCGGACCCGGGTGGCCGTAGGCGACAGTGCAGTGGGCAGCATTTCCGTTTCCAACACCTCAACCCGCCCGCTCCTGCCGGCGGCGCTGGAACTGCCGGTGGGCAGCGCCACCGCGATCTTCCACCTGCCCAGGATGAAGCCCCAGCAGGTGCATGAGGATCTCTTCACCATCCCCACAGCCCGCCGTGCCGTCATCGTGGTGGGACCGGTCCGCTCCGTCCGGGCAGACCCGCTGCACCTGCTCCGTCGCCAGGTCATGTGGACTGAGCCGGAGGACCTCTTCGTGCACCCGCGCACCGTTGCCCTGGCCGGTTCCGCGGCCGGCTTCATCCGCGACCTTGAGGGCATGCCCACCACGGACCTCTCCAGCGCCGACGTTTCCTTCCACGCCCTGCGCGACTACGTACCGGGCGATGACCGGCGGCACATCCACTGGAAGACCACGGCACGGACCAACAAGCTGATGGTGCGACAGTTTGAGGAAACCCGGCGCGCCCACCTCGCCATCTCGCTGTCCATCAATACCGACGAATACGAGTCAGAGCAGGAATTCGAAATGGCCATCTCTGCTGCCGCGTCCATCGGACGGCAGGCCATCCGGGAACAGCGCGAGCTGGACGTCCTCACCCAGAAGGGGCCGCTTCGCTGCGAAACCGGCAGGAACATGCTGGACGACATGACACGGATCGTCGGGGCACCCATGCGGCGGACCGCCGTCGACCTCGCCCGCACCCTGGCAGATACGGTTCCCAACGCGTCGGTGGTTTTCTTTGTGGTGGGCAGCAATGTCACCCCCGCCCAGCTCAGGTCAGCTGCGGCATCCGTGCCGCCCGGAGTCCGCAGCCTGGCTGTCCGCCTCCAGATGGGGGCTGCACCCACGCGCGCCAACATCGCAGACCTCACGGTGCTGACTCTCGGCGACCTCGCCGACCTGGCCATCGTCCTCAGAAAGGCCGCCGCATGAGCGCCCAACCGGGCCTCCGGCCCCGCCAGCAGCAGCGACAGACTGAATCGGCGTTTGCCGACGGCCAACCGGTCTGGCACTTTGTGCTCGACGCCGGCGCCCTCACCCTCCTGCTGGGGCTGGGTCTGCTCGGCTTCAGCCTCAGCTACGGCGGCGACCCGTACTACCTGATCTCGGGTTTCGGCGGAATTGTCCTGGGGCTGGGCATCGCTGCCGCCAACGCGCACCTCCGTCTGGGGCTGCTGATCACCTCGGCGATCACACTGGGTGCGTACCTGCTGTTCGGCACGGCGCTGGCTGTTCCCGACACGGCAGTGGCCGGCTTCCTGCCGAGCCTTGATTCCCTTCGGACCCTGCTCCTGGGCGTCGTCTTCGCATGGAAGGACATGCTCACCGTCGGCGTGCCGGTGGGGTCAGCGGGCGGCGTTCTCATCGTGCCGTTCCTCAGCTCCCTGCTGACGGCCCTGGTGGCCGGCGTCCTCACCTGGCGTCTCAAGACCCCCTACTGGCCGCTGCTGCCGGTGCTGGCATTGTTCGTCACCGGCATTGCCTTCAGCACCAACGCCGCCTTCCTCACGGTGGAGCGCGGCATCGGGCTCACCGTTGTTGCCATCGCCTGGGCCACCTTCCGCCGCGACGCGCTGCGGCGCAGCGACACCCGTAAGGTCGCCGTCAACAGCCCCCTGACCGATACCGCTACCGCCCAAAAGGCCCGGCTGCGCAGGCTCGGCACCGCAGCCGCCGTCATCGCCGCCAGCGTGGCCATCACGTCACTCGCCGCGCCCCTGGTGACCGCCAGCTCCGACCGCAAGGTCCTGCGCAACGTGGTGGTCCCGCCGTTTGATCCCAAGGCCTACATCACCCCACTGGCCAGCTTCCGGACGTTCGTCAAGGACAAGAAAGACGACACACTCTTCGTGGTCAAGGGCCTGCCGCGCGATGCCCGGGTCCGGCTGGGTGCCCTTGATACCTTCAACGGCACCAACTACAACATGGACCCCAACGGCTCCGGCAGCTTCAGCAAGGTCGGCGACACGGAGTCCATCAACACCCTGGCCGACACGTCAAGCGTGGTGCCCACCAACGACTACTCCATCGGCATCACCATCGAGGACTACCAGGGGTACTTCGTCCCGGGCGGCAGGAAGACCACCGGCCTGGCCTTTGACCAGAGTGCCTCTGCCGCGGCCTCGGGCCTGTACTTCAACGCAGGAACGGACACCGCAGTGACCACCAAGGGCCTGTCCAAAGGTGATTCGTACAGTGTCCAGGTCTCGGATCCGGTCAAGCTCGAGCACGGACAGCTGACCCAGTACGACTTCGCAAAGATCACCCTGCCGGACGCGGTTGAAGTCCCGCCGGTGGTGGGTTCCCAGGCCAACGACCTCTCGGCCGATGCCCCCACCGCGATCGACCGGGTGCGTCAGATCGAAGCACACTTCCAAAAGACCGGAGCCTTCAGCAACGGGCTCGTCACCGAAGGGCAGCTGCCCAGCGTCTCCGGCCACAGTTCATCGCGGATCCGGAACCTGCTGACCGCCAAGCAGATGCTGGGCGATGACGAGCAGTACGCCGTGTCCATGTCGCTGATGCTCCGGCACCTCGGGATACCGTCCCGGGTGGTGATGGGGTTCTACCCCGAGCCGACGAGTCCCGAGAACGGCGCCGGCGAAGTGAAGATCACCGGCAAGGACGTCCACGCCTGGGTGGAAGTGGCCTTCGACCGGGTGGGCTGGGTCAGCTTCGACCCCACCC
>NZ_QAIQ01000458.1 GCF_003061105.1 Arthrobacter sp. HMWF013 | reverse complement strand
CCCCAGAGCACCCCTGACGTGCCGCCGGCGATGCCTGGGCCGATAAGGCCGGCGGCACGTCAGGGGTGCTCTGGGGCGCGGGCCTGCGGGCGCTGGGCGAATCACTGGGGAACCAGGAGACACCCGACGCGGGTGCGCTGGCGGCAGGAATACGCGCCTTCACTGCCAGGATCACCGGCCTGGGGAAGGCCGAAGCAGGCGACAAGACCATGGTGGACGCGCTGCTGCCCTTTACCGAAACCCTGAGCCGTCTGGTGGACGAGGGCGTTGACCTTCGCCAGGCGTGGGCGGCCGCCGCGCAGGAAGCTGAAGAGGCGGCAAAGTCCACCGCGTCGCTGCGGCCACTGAAGGGACGGGCCCGCCCTCTCGCCGAGAAAAGCGTGGGCACTCCCGATCCCGGCGCCACCTCGCTGGCCATGATCTTCACCGTGATCGGTCCGATCCTCGCTGGCGCCGTTTCGTCCCACCCCGTGCCCTCACATCCGGCAGGAGCCCGTTCATGACCGCCGCAACCCCCTCGACCGGACTGCGCCTGGTGGTAGGCGCAGACGAGGCCGGCGTCGACTACAAAAACCGCATCCTGGCCGACCTGCGGGCTGATCCACGGGTCAGTGAGGTCCTGGATATCGGAGTAAACCGCAGTGACAGCCCGCAAGAGTTCAGCAGACCATACCCCTATGTTGGCATCGCCGCGGGGGAACTGATCCGTGACGGCAAGGCCGACCGCGCCATCCTGTTCTGCGGCACCGGGATCGGGGTGGCCATCGCCGCCAACAAGGTGGACGGAATCCGGGCCACCACGGCCCACGACTCCTTCTCCGTGGAACGCTCAGTCCTCTCCAATGACTGCCAGGTGCTCACCATGGGACAGCGCGTCATCGGGGTGGAGCTGGCCAGCCGGCTGGCACACGAATGGCTCGGCTACACCTTCGATCCAGGCTCCGCCTCCGCGGACAAGGTCAAGGTGCTCACGGATTTCGAGGGCTGCTGACGGCATCCTCTCCGGAGGGACTGCGGCCGGGGAAGCGTTAGAGCGGTTCGAGCTGGGGCTGCCGCAGGAACGCCGCGAGGCTCAGGGGATCCCGGCCCGTCAGGGCCCGCACATCCGGTGAGACTCCCGCATGCTCCCCGGCTGCGATCGCTGTGTACGTGCTCACCCACGCATCCAGCTGCCACGGCGGCGCCCCATAGGATGCCCGTGATGCATACGCTTCCTCCACGGTTTCCGGATGGTAGGTGATGCTCCGCCCGGTTTCGGCCGTGATGATTGCTGCGGCCTGGGCCAGCGTGAGCTCCTCCGGGCCGGTGAGGTTGTAGGTGGCCCGTACATGGAGCGCGGGATCCCGCAGCACCATCACGGCGCACCGGGCGATGTCCTCGCGGGCCACGGCCGAGAGCACTCCGTCCCCTGCCGGCCCCCGGATCACGCCGTCTTCGCCCGCCAGCTGCGGCAGGATATCGAGGTACAGGTTGTCCCGCAGGAACGTGAAGTCCATGCCGGAGGCCCTGATCCGCTCCTCAGTGGCGTAGTGGTCCCGGCCTAAAGTGAACGTCGCATCCGGGGCCGCCGCGTAGAGGGAGGTGTAGACGATGTGCTGCACTCCGGCCTCGGCAGCGGCGTCGATGAACGTGAAATGCTGACGCAGCCGGTCCTCGGCCTCCTGCCCCGAAACCATGAACAGCGTTTTGACGCCCTCCAAGGACCTGACTGCCAGGGAGGCATCCGCGTAGCTGAAAACCACCGGCACGGCGTCCTCAAGTCCGGGTGCGCGGGCCGCGTCGCGGACCAGCAACCGCTGGGCTGTGCCGGCGTCGGCCAACTGCCGGGCCACCATCCCGCCCAGTACTCCCGTCGAGCCGGTCACCGCAAGGTCGGGCAGGGCAGTCATGTCTCTCCTAGGCTTCGCGGGTGGCGGGGGACGTGGTCTTCGCCGGATCCCGTTCAGCCAGGGAACCGATCGCATCGTCGATCTTCTTCAGGATCTCCGGCTCGAGGGCGACACCCGAGGCGGCCACGGTGTCCGCAATCTGCTCCGGGCGGGACGCGCCGATGATCGCCGAGGCCACATTCGGATTCTGCAGGACCCAGGCCACGGCGAGTTGGGGCATGGACAGCCCGGCTTCGGCGGCGATCGGCTTGAGGTTCTGGATGCCGGCCAGCACGTCATCACGCATCCAGCGCTCAATCATCCTGGCCCCGCCCTTGTCATCCGTGGCGCGGCTGCCTTCCGGGGCAGGCTGGCCCGGAAGGTACTTTCCGCTGAGCGCACCCTGTGCCATGGGGGACCAGACGATCTGGGACACACCCAGTTCTTCCGACGCAGGCACAACCTCGGCCTCGATGACCCGCCACAGCATGGAGTACTGGGGCTGGTTGGAGATCAGCTGGAAGCCCAGTTCCCTGGACAGCGCGTGGCCTTCGCGAAGCTGCTCGGCGGTCCATTCGCTCACGCCGATGTACAAGGCCTTGCCTTGCCTGACGATGTCCGCAAACGCCTGCATGGTCTCTTCCAGCGGCGTTTCAAAATCGTAGCGGTGCGCCTGGTAGAGGTCGACGTAGTCCGTCTGCAGCCTGTCGAGCGAGCCGTTGATCGACTCCATGATGTGCTTGCGGGACAGGCCAAGATCGTTCTTGCCTTTCGGCCCGGTGGGGCCGAAAACCTTGGTGAAGATCTCCAGGGACTCCCGGCGCTCGCCCTTCAGCGCCTCGCCCAGGACAGTTTCCGCGGCGGTGTTCGCGTAGACGTCTGCCGTGTCGAAGGTGCTGATGCCGGCGTCGAGCGCTGCCCGCACGCACTGGGTGGCGACGTCGTTCTCCACCTGGGAGCCGTGGGTCAGCCAGTTGCCGAACGTGATTTCCGAGACTTTGAAGCCGCTGTTTCCGAGGTATCTGAATTCCATGGTTTTCACGCTAGCCGAGATGGCGGCTCACGGTAAGGGCTTTCCAAAACAACGACGGCGGTGGTGGGTGGCGCGCTCAGCGGCGGCGGAGCTCCGCGTACTCCAGTGACGGCACCACGGCTCCGGCGTCGCGTTCCACGAAGTTGGTTCCCGGCGGCACGAGTTCGTCGATCGCATCAAGCACCGATTCGCCCAGCAGGCTGTCCGCGGCCTTGAGGTAGGCGTTCAGGTGCTCTTCGGTGCGCGGGCCGATGATCACGCTGCTGATGGCCGGATGGTTCAGGGCGAAGCCGATGGCGAGTTCCACCAGGGAAATCTCCAACTTATCCGCCAGCCGTGCCAGCGAGTCCGCGGCCAAAAGTTTCCGCTCGCTGGCCGGTCCGGAAATGTCGTACCGGCCCGGCAACGAATGCACGCGGGCCGGCGGCTTGCCGGCGTCCAGGACGAAGTCGCCGGACAGCCACCCGCCCGCCAAGGGGCCGTACGCCAGAACACCCAGCCCGTACTGCTGGGAGATGGGGAGGACGTCGCGTTCATTGCCGCGGACCAGCAGGGAATAGGGGACCTGGTTGCCTACCGGCGGGATCAGGTGGTTGGTGGTGGCGAGCCATTGGGCCTCCACCAGTTGTGCCGGGGTGAACACCGAGGTGCCGTAGTAGAGAATCTTGCCCTGGCGGATGAGGTCGTTCAGGGCCGTGATGGTCTCCAGGACGTCAGTGTTGTAGTCCGGCCGGTGCGCCTGGTACAGATCGATCCGGTCCGTCTGGAGCCTGCGGAGGCTGCCTTCCACTGCCTGCATGATCCAGCGGCGCGAGTTCCCGGAATGGGCCGGGTTGGCGCTCATCTGGCCGTGGAACTTGGTGGCCAGGAAGACGTCGTCGCGGCGGCCGCGGAGTGCGCGCCCCACCACCTGTTCGGACTCACCCTGTGAGTACACGTCCGCGGTGTCCACCGCGGTGATGCCGGCGTCCAGGGCGGCCTGGATGATGCGGATGCTCTCATCCGCGCCGGTGGGCGCGCCGCCTGTCGGGACGCTGCCCGGGGAGGTGCCGGGGCCTTCGCCGAAGTTCATGGTGCCCAAAGTGAGCGGGCTGATGGGCGTGCCCGACCGGCCGAACACACGAAGTTCGCTGAGGCTCATCCCCGGCTCCTGACGATCGATGTCCCACGCGTTTGCTGTGGATCGTCACGACGCTACACAGATTCGGGACCGGGCAGCAGGAAAAGGCCACAGTCCTTAGCTTTTCGTAGCACGGGGTAACGCAGGCCCGCACCGATGACGGTTTGTGAAGCAGCAGTGCGGTCAGCGCCTGTCGGCAGGCAGCTTCGCTTTGAGGATGCTGGCATGTCCGGACAGGGACAACAGCGAGCCGGTGTCCAGCGGCGACAACGGAGCGGGCTCCGAGGGTTTCTTGAAGGACCGCGGCACATCACGGGCAGGACGGTCCTGGTGCAGCGCCGACTCCACCAGGGGCGCCACGGCCACCACTTTTTCCGCCGGCACGCCGGGAGCGGGCAGGTCGCGGACCGAGATGGTGATTTCCGGTGCGGCGGCCCGGGCCCGGGCCATGGCGCGGGCGTCTGCTTTGGCGACGGCCGCTGCCCAGTCCTCAGCCAGCACCGGCGGTTCCCGGCGCGCGGCGGTCAGGAGCGGGTGGTGTTCCACAGCGTCCTGCAGCCGTGGCCCGAGTTCGGACGGTTTCAGGAGGTTGCGGCCGTTGCGGACAGCCTTGCGCCAGTCTCGTGGCTTAAGCACGACGGCGGCGGCCGCCCGGCTGTGTGCCTGCGCGGTGGACACCGCTGCTGAAGCAGCCGAGGAGGCAGCTTTGTTCGCCGAGCTGTGCAGGGTGCGGGTATGACCCAGCAGAACGCCGGTTTTGGCACGAAGCACCCCGGCGCGGGCCGGCTTTGTCCTCGAAGGGGCCCCGCCGTCGTCGTGCGTTGAATGTTGCGGTGACGCGGAAGCGCCCGGCGCCTGAGTCCCGGAAAAGCGGACCAGCGGGAGGGTCTCGTTCCTGGGACGCCTGCCAAAGAGGGCCATGACGAAGAGGGCTGCCAGCCGCCCCACGCCGGCGATCACCAGCGTGAGAATCACCAGCAGGAACAGCCCCAGGAACATCAGGAATGCCAGGCCCAGTGTGCCGAAAAAAGTCAGGTGGAGAGCGATCGTCGTTGAATCTCCCACGTGCACTTCTCCTCTCTGCGGCTGCGGCGTCCGTCCCGGAAACCACTGCCAGCGGGCAACCGGCCCCTCCACCACCTTACGGACTATTTGCGGGCTGTGCCGCCGGTGGAGGGGGCCCGGTGGAGGTTTGTTCCGAACCTGTTACCGGATGTGACAATGGCGCCTGCGCCTAGAATCGGAAGGGAACAAAGCGTCCGCCGAACGGTGGCTGGCGCGCAACCGGCCGGAGCAAAATGCCTGAAAAACCACTCGACACCAGCAACTGCGTTTGCCTCTCCGGCCTGGCCTATGCCGAATGCTGCGGACGCTTCCACGCCGGCCAGGCAGAGGCCGCCACGGCTGAGCAGCTGATGCGTTCCCGCTACAGTGCGTTTGCCCTGCTCAACACCGAATACCTGCTCAAAACCTGGCACCCGGACACGGCACCTGCCGGGCTGGAACTTGATCCCACCATGGAGTGGCGGCGCCTGGACATCCTGTCCAGCAGCCGCGGCGGCCCGCTGGACACCGCAGGCACGGTCGAGTTCAACGCCCACTTCAGGCACGACGGCGAACGCGGAGTCCAGCACGAAAACAGCCGCTTCGTCCGCGAGAACCGGCGCTGGTATTACGTTGATGCTGTGCTGCAGGACTAGCTCTCGCTGTACGTTGCATCCGGGGTGAAGCCTGCCCGGTCCACCTTGCGGTGGAAGTGCATGCCAGCCAGTCCGCCAAGGACCGCTCCGGCGAGGGCAACAACGGCCACCACAATGGCGGCGATGATGCCCATGGTGCTCAGCTGGCCCTCGTTGATGGGGATCCGCGGGAAGCTGTTCAGGTTGGCCAGGATGTTGAACTGCTGGCCGGCGATGATGCCCAGCAGGGCCACCACAACAGCGGCGATCAGGGCCCAGATCCACACCATAAAGCCCTGCTTGGCGCCGTTGAAGCGCGCCATCCTGCCGGCCACGTAGCCGCCCGAATAGTAGGAGACGAACAGGATCACCAGCAGGACGATCATTCCCACCAGCCCAACGGTGCCGTTGGTGGCCACCTGGTTGAGGGCCTCGTTGACATCGGTGCTGTTCGCCAGGCCAACCGCCGTTCCCAGAGCCGCCACGAAGGCGGTGAGGAGAACTGACATGCCGGTCGCCGCCAGCCAGCCGAAGAAGGCGGAGCCCACCTTGATGCCGCCAAACTGTTCTTTCTCGCGGGCCACCGCGGTGTGCCGGTCCGTCAGGCTGGGGTCGGTCAGGCGCGGATCGAGGACCGGCGGGTCCTGTTCGGCAGCGGCCGGATCCGGCTGGTAGTCCCGTTCAGCGGAAGGCGCCGGTGTCCGGTCGTAAACACGGGTGGGTTCGCCGCCGGCGAAGGCCTGGTCACGAGCAGTTTCACTCCGTAGATTCTCATTCCGGGCAGTCCGCGGAAGTTTGTCCTCTGGGTTCGTTAGGTTGCTCATGGGTCAACTCAACCACTGGTTCGCCACGATAACAAGGATGCTTACCATCGTGCTAGCGGTACCTCCGGTGCAGGTTTTCTTTGGTGGAAGCGCCCGGCGTCGCGTCAGCGATCCACGGGCCGGTGCCCTCCGACTGGTCCAGGACCCCGGCCTCGAGCCAGGTGTAATCGCCGGCGAGGACCTTGCGCGAAAGGTCGCGGTCGCCGTCATCGGTGTTCCGCCACAGCTCGTCAAAGTACCCGTCAACGCGCACGCGTGACTGCTCGCAGAATGCCTCGGCGAGCTCGTAGGCGGTGGCCGCGCGGTCCGGAGCGGTGCGCAGCAGCATCTCGGCCCGCGAGCAGCTTGCTGCCATCGCAAACAGCTCGGCTCCGATGTCCACTACCCGGCCCAGGAACGCCTGCTTGAGTTCAAGCTTCGCCTGCCACCGGCCCATGCCGTAAAAAGTCTGCCGGGCCAGCCGGCGCGAGGAACGCTCCACATACCTCAGTTGCTTTCCCAGCCGGCCGAACTCGCTGTAGGACCGGGGATCCATGCCGGCGCCGGCCACCAGCTTGGGCAGCCACCTGGCATAGAAACCGGAAGCCCCGACGGCGGCCCGCGCCTTCTCCTGCAGGCTCGCTTCCATGGACCCGAGGGCGCCCGCGGCGGCAAGGTGGGCATCCACGGCTTCGCGGGCGATGAACAGTTTCATGATTTCCGAGGAGCCCTCGAAGACCCTGTTGATCCGGAGGTCGCGGAGCTGCTGCTCCGCCGGAACCGCCCTTTCGCCGCGGGCCTCGAGGGACTCGGCCGTCTCGAAGCCGCGGCCGCCGCGGATCTGGACCAGTTCGTCGGCGATCAGGTAGCTGATCTCGGTGGACCACAGCTTGGCCAGGGCCGCCTCGATCCTGATGTCCTTCTGGCCGGCATCGGCGAGTTCCGCAGACAGCTCGAAGACGGCGTCCAAAGCAAAGGTCGTGGCAGCGATGAAGGCGATCTTCTTGCCCACGGCCTCGTGTTTGCCCACCGGCTGCCCCCACTGGGTGCGGGCATTCGACCATTCGCGGGCGATTTTCAGGCTCCAGCGGCCCGACGCAACGCACAGCGCCGGGAGTGAGAGCCGGCCGGTATTCAGCGTGGTCAGGGCGATCTTCAGGCCCTGGCCTTCGCGTCCAAGCCTGTTCGCCGCCGGGACCCGGACCTGGTGGAAGCGGGTCACCCCGTTTTCAATGCCGCGCAGTCCCATGAAGGAGTTGCGGTTCTCCACGGTGATGCCGGGAGAGTCCATCTCCACCACAAAGGCGCTGATGCCACCCTTGTGGTGCGAACCGTCGGCGTCGGTGCGGGCCGGCACCACAGCCATCACCACCACCAGCTCGGCGATCACGCCGTTGGTGGTCCAAAGTTTCACGCCATCCAGAACATAGGATTCGCCGTCGTCCGTGGGAACTGCGGTGCTGCCCATCCGGGCAGGGTCACTGCCAACATCGGGCTCCGTGAGCAGGAAGGCAGTGATGGCCCCGGTAGCGCACCGGGGCAGGTATTCGCGTTTTTGCTCCGGGGTCCCGAAGACCTTAACGGGCTCAGGGACGCCGATGGACTGGTGGGCCGAGATCAGGGCGCCGATGCTCGGGTGGACACTGCCCAGCAGCGCGAGGGCACGGCCGTAGTAAACCATGGACAGGCCCAGGCCGCCGTACTCCTGGGGGATCTTCATGCCGAAGACTCCAAGGTCGGCCAGGCCCCTGATGTATTCATCCGGGATCTGCGAGTCACGCTCGATCACCCGGCCGGACATGGTGCGGGCGTACTCGGTGAGGCGCTCCATAAAAGCCTCGCCGCGCTCCACGTCCTCGGCCTGGGCCTTAGGCCACGGGTGGATGAGGCTGAGGTCGAAGTCTCCCAGGTACAGTCCCTTGGCGAAGCTCGGCCGGTCCCAGCCCTTTTCACGCGCAGCCTCGGAAAGGGCGCGGGCTTCTGCCGCAGTAGCCTCGGGGCCGATGTTACTGGCAGCGACCGGGACGTCCGCGGCCGGAGCATCGGCTGCAGCGGTGTTGGCGGCAGGACTGTCGGTTGCGGAGCTCATGGGGTATCTCCTCTGCCCGGGATGGCCGGTTCAAGCCATGGATCCGCCGGGTTGGAGAACCCTTCAGCTGTCCCCTTAGATTACCCGCGGGTAGCTTCCGGTGCTAGGGGTTGGCTGGCCCTGGAAGTCCCCGGGGACCTCGACAGTTGAGGCGTGGTGCACCAGCCGGTCCCAACCATGGTTGATGCCGTGGACCACGGCCAGCAGCGAGGTGGAAACGAGGAACCAGGCAAGCTTTCCCACCCCCACCAGGACCAGGGCAAGAAACCCCGCGGTGAGGATGAAAGCCACCAGGAGCAGGCCGAAAACCAGGGTTCCGACGAATACCATGGTGGCCGTTTCCACTGCACTTAGATCAAACTGCATGCTTCCCCCTGCTGCGCCATTGCTTCGGTTGAGACCAGTAGCACGAGCGTAGGGGCAGGCCGCCGCCGCATCCAGAGCGGCGGCGCCCATAATGCCGGGTTGGTATGGGATCGAAATGCTACCGCGAGGTAGGTAACGGAGCGATCGCGGAACCCTCACGCACTCCCACCCAACGCGGGGTCACTCCCCGCCCGATAATGCCGTTGCATCGGGCCGGAAGTGACCCCGCGTTGGGTTGGGAGGGTCTGCGTTAACCTTGTAGTTGGCAGTTTTCGCGTTTCCGCGCTGCCCCAACCAACCCCCAGCAGCTGAAGGAGAGTGCGTGCCCCGCTCCGCCGCGTCATCCGCTGATGCGATCAGCGCCCGGCTCCGGGACCTCGAACTCCTGACCAAAGGACCCGCCTGGGCGCTTACCCGATCGGCTCCCTGGGTCATCGCCGTCCTGCAGGCCTCCTTCACCCGCACCCGCCCGCAGCTTCCGCTGGAGGAGTTCCACGCCGACGTCGACTCTTTCCTTGAGCAGTTGCGGCGCCAGGATCCGGGGCTGGGAGGCTCCGGCGACGGTCCTCCGACGGGGAAGAAGTATGCGGACGAGTGGACACGCAAGAACTTCCTGACCCGCCGAAACCAGTCCGGACAGATTGTCTACGAGGTCACCGAACCCGCGGCCCGTGTCCTCGCCTTCCTGGACAGCCTCTCCAGCGAGCGGTCCACCCTGAACGGTTCCCGGCTGGGCACCCTGTTGGGGGACGTGGAGAAGCTCGCCAACGAGACAAACCCGGACCAGAGCGCCCGGCTCGAATCCCTCGAAGAGGAGATCGGCGAGCGGCGGCAACTGATCCAGGACATCAGCTCCGGCGACTTCGACGGCCTCCTCGATGACGACGAAGCCGTGGAGGCTGCAGGCAACATCCTGGACCTGGCCGCAAGCCTGCCCGCCGACTACAAAAAGATGCGCGACCGCATCGAGGAACTGGTGGGCGCCCTCCGTAACCAGATCATCGAGGAATCGCTCAGCAAGGGCGCCACCATGGCCCAGGTCCTTGAGGCGGACAAGCGGCTCCGGCAAAGTCCCGAAGGCAGGACTTTCCGGTCCTTCACGGCGTTCCTGGAGGACCCCCAGCAGCAGGTCCGGTTCCGTTCGGCCATCGGCGAGGTGCTCAGCCGGCAGTTCGCCGACGACCTGTCCCCGGAGGACCGGGAGACGCTCAAGAACCTGGTGGCTGAACTCCGCCACCAGCACGGCCAGATCCAGCGCATCTACGGCAAGCTCAGCGAAAGCCTGAACACCTACGTCCAAAGCGATGACTTCCGCCAGTCCGTCCGCCTCCGGAAGGTCCTCCGCGAGGCCGAGCAGGCCATCAGGTCCCTGCCGTACGAACGGGAACGGCCCGGCCTGGTCCGCGGCCCGGTGCTTTTCAACGCCGGGTTCGAATCCCTGGCCATGGTCAAGCTCTACGATCCGGACGAGTTCGCAGTGCCACCCAAGCTCGCCGATCCCATTTCCTTCAGCGACTCGGACCGGGTGCGCTCGCCGAGGACGGGCAAGGCCCGGCCGGAGGCCATCCGGGCAGCCGTTGCCGGAGCCAACACCCTTGCGGAGGCCTGGGCCCAGTTGCCGGTGGAAGAGCAACACATCAACTCCATCCGGGCCCTGCTCGCGCACGCGCTGCAGGCCGGAGCGAATTTCGACCGCGAAGCCTGGGACGGCCTCGACTTCGAACAGATCGACGGCACCACCCGCAAGGCATACCTGCCGGTGGTCACCCTGAAGAAGGATTGACGATGACTGAAGAGATCACGACGGCGGCGCCTCCCGTTGAGGAGGACTCGCACCTTGCGGAGACCGCCCCCGCTGCAGAGGTGCCGTCCCACAGTGAACGCCCCTTCACAGTCACTCCCCGGGACACCTTTGTGGATGGTGCTGCGCTGTTCCCCGGCGATACCGGGGTGCTCACTATGAAGGTGCGCCAGGCGCTGGTGAAGCTGCTCAAGGGACCGTACGTGGATGGCGGCCGCGACGAGAAACTCTGGACCACGCTGCTGGACAACCAGCTGATCCTCCGCAGCCGGCTGTCCGAACTTTTCCTCACGCTCCAGCTGGACCACGAACGCAAGATCGCCGTCCTGCGCCCGGTCGATCCCGAGGCGATCGGCGGCAGCACCCGCTCCAGCATCCTGCGCCAGCAACGCGCTCTGAGCCGGGTGGAGACCATCGTGCTGCTCCGGCTGCGCCTGCTGCTGGACCGCCACGTCACTGCCCAGACGGACCCCACCATCACGCGCGAGGAAATCGCCGACCTCGTGGCCCACTACCAACCCGCCGGACAGCAGGACGCCCTGCGCGACTCGGACGTTGTCACCCGTGCCATCACCAAACTCCTGGCCCGCCAACTCCTCCTCGCCACGCCCCTGGATGACGTCTACACCATCTCCAACGCCCTCCCCCTGGCCCTGCCCTTCGAAAACATCGGCGACATCCCGGCCCAAATCGAAGCCCTCGTGGCCGCCACGACAGATGCCACGGGCACAGAAGCGATGCTGGAGCTCGACGGCGACCACCAGGAAGCAGACAGTGCCGAGGACGACGACGCCGATGCCGCCCCCGCCCCTCCGCCGGGCGACTCTGCTGCAAGCAGCGAGTCGCCCGGCTCCGATAGCGGGTCAGGACTTCCCGCCGCTCGCAAGCTCGCGTCGGGGCCCTCGTCCATCCCCTTAGAAGCCACTCCCTGGGCGGCATCGGCGTCGTCTCCCGTGGGTGCGCAGGTTCCGGGTATGAGCGGTGACGCCGGCGACATGCGGCATCGTGCGTCTAAGCGAGGAACGAGCGAGCACGCAGAGCATGTGTCCGGTGACGACGCGAACCCAACCACAACAACGGAGAACAACAAGTGAGCATCGCATCCATGCTGCCGATGGGCGAGCTCACGAACCCGGGCCAGATGCGCCTTGCGTTGGTGCAGGTGGTCAACTGGGGGACGTTCCACGGGGCCCACACCATGCACGTGGACCGGAACGGAACGCTGCTGACGGGCAACTCGGGCGTGGGAAAGTCCACGCTGTTTGACGCCATGCTGCGCGTGTTTGATGCGAGGCCGCGCTCAAATGAGGCGGCGGCCCAGCGCGCGGGCGGTGCTGTGGAGGACAAGAGGACCACGTTCACCTACATGCGGGGCAAGGTGGGCGACAAGGCGGTGGGCGAAGGCTCGGCCAGCGCGTTCCAGCGTCCGGGTGCCACGTGGTCCGCCGTTGCGCTGACGTTCGATAACGCGGCGGGCACCCGTGTCACGGTGTCCGCCCTGTTCGACGTGCCCAAAAACGGCACCGAGTCCAGCGTCGGCCGCTTCTACCTGATCGACAACAAGCCGCTGGACCTGCCGGCCATCGAGGACATCACCGAAAAGCGCTTCACCAAGGCCGCGCTCGAGGCCATCTTCCCCGACGCCCAGATCTTCGATGTCCACAAGGCATTCGCCGAGCGTTTTCGCCGGCTGCTGGGGATCAGCTCGGACCAGGCGCTGCCGCTGCTCCGGGTGATCCAGGCAGGCAAGGGCCTTGGTGGAAGCGTCAACACGTTCTTCCGCGACCAGGTCCTGGAT
>NZ_QAIQ01000457.1 GCF_003061105.1 Arthrobacter sp. HMWF013 | reverse complement strand
TCATGGGGACGGTCTTCGGCATCGGCGGGCTGCTGCTGATGCCCGTGCTCGCAGCTACCGGCGCCCCGTTTCTGGCGTCGCCGCAGAACTTTGCCGTCGGCGCATACATGGCGCTCGTGCCCATGTTCGCGGGCTACGTACTGTTCGGCTGGGGCCTGGCGCGGGTCCGCGCCAGCACGGCCACCACCGTGTCCCTTGCCGAGACAGTGGTGGCAGCCGTCCTCGCCGTGCTCGTGGTGGGTGAACGGCTTCCCGCGCTCGCATGGCTGGGCGCCGCACTGATCACCGGCAGCCTCTTTATCCTGACCCTGCCGGCACCCCGTCCCCGGGATCTCACAAAAGACAGCACGACGGCGGAGTCGGCCGCCTTAGCGGTGCCGCACGTCGCTGCCCCCGCCCCCGGTGACAGCAGCGGCGGCCCCTGAGTCCCCGACGTCGGACGCCAAGTCGCTGGTCAACTGGCCGAGGCAGTAGTCCTTGAACCAGTGCCTGATGCGCCGAGGCATCCGTGGGTAAACCACCGCGAGGCCACGAAATGTCAGGTTGAAGCCGTGCTCGTGGCGCCGGCTCCACCGCAGCCCGAAGTCCTGGCGCAGCGGGTGGGGAAGGAAGCCGGCGGTGAGGAAGCGGGCGAACGGCATCACTGCGCGGTACCAGAGCGGTGCACTTCCCGGCGGATAGAGCAGCCCCCTGCCCACGCGGACGGCCGCGTCGTGGGCACGAAGCGCCGCCAGGCGGGGCTCGTAGTAGCGGCGGAATGCTGCCCGGTCCTCGGGCCACAACTCTGCAGGCAGCTGCAGGGCGGTTCCGATTTTCGCGTAATCGCGGTACATCCCGTCGGCCGCCGCATCGTCGAACGGCCCGTAGATCCTGTCCAGAATGATGACTGCGGTGTCGTACAACGTTGCGACCACCCACAGCTGGGCCTGGGCTTCGAAGGCGCTGTACCCGTCAGAGCTTCCATCGGGAGCGCGCCGCACCGGCGCGTGCGCGCGGTTCACCCGGCGCCGGACCTCTTTCACCTGCTCATCGTTGCCGTACGTGACGGCGTACACATAGGTGAGCGTGCCGCGGAGCCTGTCCACGGGACGTTGCGTGAACGAACTGTGTTCCGCCACCCCGTGCCCTATGGCGGGGTGGGCGAGCTGGAGCAGAATTGCACGCCCTGCCCCGGCCAGCAGGATGGCCTCCGCGCTCATGTCGGCATGTGCAGGCACCATGGCAACAGGGTACCGGAGCGGCGAATCCCCTAGATACGGTTTCGGGTAAGGATTTCTCCGCTGGAGGCCAGGTGATCCGCGACGTCCCGGAGTTTGATGTTGGTTTCGGAGCTCGCCCTGGTCAGGATGTGGAACGCCTGCAGGGAATTGATCTTGAACCTTTCCATCAGGATTCCCTTGGCCTGGCCGATGAGGTCACGGGTGCCCAGCGCCTGGTTCAGCTGGCTGATTTCCTGTGCGCCGGAAAACGCGACGGCGGCGTGGGCAGCGACGAGCAGGCCAACCTGTTCTGATTCCTCATCGAAAATGTTTACATCCTCGCCGTACAGGTTCAGGGCACCCAGGTTGTCGCCTTTAACGAAGAGCTGGAAGGACAGCATGCTGCGGGCTCCGGCTTCGTAGGCCGCTTGCGCGAATTTTGGCCAGCGCGCCTCATTCCTCATGTCCGGGACCCGGACGATCCGTTGCTCATAGGCGGCGTCAATACACGGGCCCTCGCCGGTGGCGCTTTGCAGGGCATCGATCCTCAGGGGAAGCTCACCGGAGGCAGCCCTGGACTCCACGGTTCTCCTGCCCACGACCAGGCTGACGGAGGCATCGGCAACGTGCGGGATGAGTTCCAGCGCAGCGTGGACGATATCCGTCAGGAGAGCGTCAGTATCGGGCTCCTGCTGAAGCTCCCTGGCCAGTTCGCCGAGTTTGCCGGCGAGGTTGGCCACCGCCGGTTCCGGATTGGCCGTGTTTTTGGCACTGCCGGTGCTGGGAGTCATGTGTGCGCCATCCTCTGGTGGGTCTGTGAGAATCTGCTCTGTTCTGAGTATCCCCCCATCCGGCCGGTCGCGCTTGGGTTTTTCCGGTGCCGGGTGCCAGGGCGGGGACCGGGGCGACCCGTGGGCCCAAATACCCTAGCCCGTATGCGTCCCCGCGTCATAACCTTGGCCCCGGCAAAGGAGGCCGGATATGTCCGCTCATGAAGGTGATAACAGTCCTGAACACGGGGCCACGGCGGAGGGCAGGCGCTGGCTCGTTTGCACCTTGGCCGCTTCGCTGGCTCTGGCCGGCTGTTCGCAGGGGAGTACGACGACGAGCCCCGCCCCCTCCGAAGCC
>NZ_QAIQ01000456.1 GCF_003061105.1 Arthrobacter sp. HMWF013 | reverse complement strand
CGGGAGCCTCGTACGCCTCACCGGCCCCGGTGACCACGCGCTTGAGGTGCCCCTTCAGCGTCACTTCGGTGACGTCGTCGAACATCACCTTCGCGCCAAATTTCTCGGCCTGCTGCTGCAGCCCGTCCATCAGCTCAGGGCCCTGGATCCCGCCGGGGAAGCCCGGGAAGTTCTCCACCTCGGTGGTGTTCATCAGCGCACCGCCCGCGGTGACCGATCCGGCCAGGACCAGAGGCGCCAGTCCTGCACGGGCGGCATAGATGGCCGCCGTGTAGCCGGCCGGGCCGGACCCTATGATGATCAGCTGTTCGGTCATGATTCAGCTCCTACTTGGCTGCGGGGGTCAGGGATGCGATCAGGCCTTCGATGCGGGTCTTGATTTCGTCCCGGATCGGGCGGACGGCGTCCACGCCCTGGCCGGCAGGGTCCTCCAGCACCCAGTCCTCGTAACGCTTGCCCGGGAAGTACGGGCATTCGTCGCCGCAGCCCATGGTGATCACCACGTCCGATTCCTTCACCGCTTCCGTGGTGAGGACCTTGGGGATCTCGGCTGACATGTCAATGCCGAGCTCGGCCATGGCCTCGACGGCGGCCGGGTTGACCTTGTCCGCGGGCTGCGAGCCGGCGGAGCGGACCTCGATCCCACCCTTGCCAAGGGTGGTGAGGAAGGCGGCGGCCATCTGGGATCGGCCAGCGTTATGGACGCAGACGAACAGGACGGAGGGCTTCTTGGCGGTTTCGGTGCTCACGGGGTTTCTCCTGGAATCAGTTGGTAATGATGGGGTTTTCGTCCCGCACCCGCCTACTGACTACATTGATGCTTGTCGATGCATGAAGTATCGATCAATATATCGACACTTGTCAATATGGGTGGGGTGTTGGTTTTTAGGCTGCGTGCAGGCGGGGGGCGAGGCCACCTACGCGGCGGGCAATGTCGGTGAAGGCGCCCTCGAAAGCGTCCCCGGTGTTCAATCGGAGCGGATCCGGAACCGACCAGTGGATCCCGGCCAGGTTGGGGATTTGCTCGTGGGCGTTATCGCACACGGTCACGACGAAGTCATCAGCGTGGACTACTTCATCGAGCCGGCGCGGGGGAAGATCCGCCAGAGCGACGCCGTGGCGGCGGGCGACGGCAATGGCGCCCGGGGCGATGCGGTCAGCGGGGTGTGTTCCCGCGGAGGTTGAGGGGATCCCGCTGACCTGGTTCCAGAGCGCGACGGCCAGCTGGGACCGGGCGCTGTTACGGGTGCAGACGAAGAGGACGCGGCGGGCTCCGTGTTCGGCACCGGGAGCCAGTCCGTCCAGCGCCCCGGCGGCGAGCCGGATGTAGCTGCGGCGCTTGTCCGCCTCCGAGCGGTGCCGGGTTGCCAGTCCCGCATCTTCCAGCGTGCGCAGGTGGTGGGACAGCAGGTTCGACGGCATCCCGAGCTCGGCCTGCAGCTCCGTGGGGGAAAGATCTCCCAGGGTCAGCAGGTCCACGATGCGCAGCCGTGCGGGGTCTGCGAGGGCCGCATGCCTGGCGACCCGCGCACGAAAGACTTCTACTGGGTCAGTTTTCATTGGTTCAATTTTGACTGAGTAAATATGTTGCGTCAAGCTGTTGGTATGACTTCTCAACAACCGCCGCTGTGGCGCCGCGCCGTCGCCGAGCTGCTCGGCACCAGTCTGCTCGTGATGATCGTGGTCGGCTCCGGGATCGCCGCCGCGCAGCTCTCCCCGAACGACGTCGGCCTGCAACTGCTCCAGAACAGCACCGCAACGCTGCTGGGCCTGACGGTCCTGATCCTCGTATTCGGGCCTGTCAGCGGTGCTCATTTCAACCCTGTGGTCTCTCTGGTGGACTGTGTGCTGGGCCGGCGCAGCGGCACCGGACTGAGCCTGCCGGAACTTGGTGCATACATCGTGGCGCAGACGGTTGGTGCGATCAGCGGCAGCGTTGTGGCAAATGCCATGTTCGAGGTGGGCACCTCCATCTCTGCCAAGGAACGTGCCACCAGCGGGCACCTGCTGGGAGAGGTCGTCGCCACCGCAGGCCTCGTCCTGCTGATCTTCGCCCTGGCCGCCACCAAGCGGGGTGTCCTCGCGGCCCCGGCCGTGGGCGCTTATATCGGCGCCGCCTACTGGTTCACGTCTTCGACGTCGTTCGCAAACCCGGCCGTGACAGTGGGCCGAATCTTCAGTGACACCTTCGCCGGCATCGCCCCGGCCTCTGTTCCCGGCTTCGTGATGGCGCAGCTTATCGGTGCGGCGGTGGGACTTGGCCTCCTCCTCACTCTCTTCCCCTCAGCGGCCCGCGCGGCGGACGACGTCGTTGTCCCGCACAGCTCCGACACCACCAGCCCCTAGCCCCGCGCCGGCACCTGGTCGACTGTTCGCACGCCACCGGAAGGGACCCGCACAGGACCGCCGCCCCCTTCGAAAGCACCGCAGCACAACATTGATGCTTATCAATGTTGCGGCATAATGGGTACATGGACTTACTGCCTCTCCTTGAGCCGGTCACGGACGAAGCCTGCTGCGCTCCGGCGGGAGCGCCCGCCCTGGGCGCCGAGGAGGCGAAGCGGAAAGCCTTGGTATTCAAGGCGCTGGCTGATCCGAACCGGCTGCGTCTGCTCTCCATTGTCAAAGCCGACGCTTCCGGTGAATCCTGCGTCTGCGATCTCACCGAACCGCTGAACCTTGGCCAGCCCACTGTCTCCCACCACTTGAAGATCCTGGTTGACGCCGGACTGCTGCATCGCGAGAAGCGAGGCACGTGGGCCTACTACTCTCTGGTCCCGGGCGCCCTGGAGCAGACGGCCGGCCTGCTGACGTCCCTGTGAGCCAGAGTTCGGCACCTGACGTCACTGTCCGGCCGTTGCGGGAATCCGATTGGCCCGAGGTGAAGCGGATCTACGCCGAAGGAATCACGACGGGTCAGGCCACGTTCGAGGTCGAGGCACCGGATTGGCGCGGCTTCAACGCTTCGCGGCTTCCTTCACACCGACTTGTGGCGGAGGAGTCCGCCGGCGGGATTCTAGGCTGGGCGGCTGTTCTGCCGTTTCCGCCCGCCCGGTGTACTCCGGCGTCGTCGAGCACTCCATCTACGTTTCCGAAGCGACACGCGGCCGGCGGATCGGAACACTCCTGCTTCAGGCCTTGGTCGACTCGACCGAAAATGGGGGCATCTGGACCATCCAGGCGAGCGTTTTTCCGGAGAACGAGCCAAGCATGGGGCTACACCTTGCCCACGGCTTCAAGGTGGTGGGCCTGCGGGAAAAGATAGCCCGGATGACCCACGGTCCTGCTGGTCCTGATCGAACGTCGCACGCGGGTTCTCTAGTTCCTGCGTTGCCAACACCGCGGCAGTGAACGTAGTCCCAGGGAGCCGACGCCGCGACCGCAGGATCCCAACCCCCGACGCACACGCGACGCCGGGGGCAGGAACCGCGTCAGGCGGGCTGGGAGCTGAGTGCGGTCAGGGCCAACAACTTTTCTTCACCGGTGGGTTCTTCGGGCAGGAGCGGAATGAGCGCGAGCCGGCCGGTCAGGGTGCGCACTGTCGCGATCTGTTCCATTTCGCTCGCGGCGCGGGCCTGCAGGAACGGGGTCTCCGGATGCGCCGCGGCGATCGAGTTGTTGATGACCCAGGCCCACGGGTGGATTCCTGCCCGTTTCAAGTCACCCTGCAGCTCTTCGGCTTCGAGCACCGGTGTCGTTTCGGCCAGCGTGACGACAACAACCTTGGTCTGTGCCGGATCCTGAAGCCGCATCAGGGGCGTCACGAATCCCATGGTGTCGCCGACCTGGCGGGCGATCTCACGGTGGTAAGACCCAGTGGCGTCCAGGAGCAGCAGGGTGTGGCCGGTCGGTGCCGTGTCGATCACAACAAAGTGCCGGCGGGATTCCTGGACCACCTTGGAGAACTGCCGGAACACGGCCACCTCGTCGGTGCAGGGCGACAAGAGGTCCTCGGCGAGGGCAGCGCGACCGTCATCGTCCAGGTTCCTGCCCTTGGTCTCCATCACATGGCTTCGATATTCCTCGATGGCCGCTTCCGGATCGATGCGGGAGACCGTCAGGCCCGGAATGGAACCATGGAGTGTTTCCGTGAGGTGGGCTGCAGGATCAGTCGTGGTCAGGTGCACCTCGTGCCCGCGTTTGGCCAGGGCGACCGCGATCGCGGCAGCGACAGTCGTCTTTCCAACGCCGCCTTTGCCCATGCACATCACGAGGCCGTGGCCGCTGAGCTCCATTTCGTGCACCAGCGCGGCCAGCGGAGCGTCCTCCACCTCGGAGACCAGGGCGGCGTCATCAGTGATGTCCGCGCCGGAGGTGGCCGTGAACAGGGACTCGAGTGCCGGAATGCCCACCATGTTGCCCGGCTTCAGATCCAACATGTCGCGCGGAAGTGAGGCGACCGCCCCGGGAATGGCCGCGATGGCGGCAGCCTCCCGGGCGCGCAACGCCCGCGCCAGATCCTCTTCCCCTGCGGCCTCTGGCAGGACACCGTTGACCACAACGTAACCACCGCCGATCCCGATCTGGTTGAGTTCGAGATAGGTCCGCTCAATTTCGGACAGTGATGATGTCTGCGCGCGGCTGACCAGGACAAGCCGCGTCCTCGCCGGGTCCGTGAGGGACTGGACCGCCTTGGCATACACCTGCTTGTGCTTCTCCAGTCCGGACAACGGGCCCAGGCACGAGGGGTCCCCCTTGCCAGCCGCCAGGAAATCGGTCCACGAACCAGGCAGCTGAAGAAGCCGGATCGTGTGACCCGTCGGCGCCGTGTCAAAGACGATGTGGTCATACTCCCCGTAGGAACTGTCATCGCCGAGCAGGTTGGTGAACTCATCAAAGGAGGCGATCTCCGTGGTGCACGAGCCCGAGAGACTCTCAGCGATGCCGACCAGCTCAGACTCGGGCAGCAGGCCCCGGACGGGTGCGATGATCCGTTCCCGGTACGCCTCGGCTGCCTGCTCCGGGTCAATTTCCAGCGCCGAAAGGCCCGGCACATCCCGAAGTGGCGTGATGGTGTTGCCGATGGTCACGCCGAAGACCTGCCCCACATTGGATGCCGGGTCGGTGCTGACCAGCAATACTTTCTTTCCGGACTTTGCGAGGGTGAGCGCTGTTGCGCACGCCACAGAGGTCTTGCCCACTCCGCCCTTGCCGGTGAAAAACAGGAACCGGGGCGCGTCCTGAAGAAACTGCACGCCGGGACCTAGCCGCAGCTCGTTGAGCCGCCGCAGCAGCCGCCGGACTTTTCGCTGAGGCCAAGTTCGGGACGGGACTGCGGTTCAACGGCGGCTTCGCCGAGTCCGGCGAAAGTCAGCAACTGTCCCCTGCTGGGGTAAGTCCCGGTGGCTACCGTAACGCCGTCCACGATAGTGAGCGGCAGGCCCCTGGATCCGACCAGGTTCATGAATCCCCGGACCGTTTCATCTTCCGCGAAAGCGGTAGGTTCGCGGGCGAGGTTGTGGCGGGCAATGTCTGCACCGAGGCCCTTGAGGTGCCGCACATCCGCTGTCACATCCACCAAGGACTGGTCCACGTCAGGGCCGCAGACTCCAGTGTCACAGCAGAGGGCGGATTCGTAGATTCGGATGGCAGGCATGCGGTTCTCCTTGGCTTTCGTGGTGGTTCAGATTCGATGCCGAAACACAGAGCCCCACTCCTACAAGCTGCCCCCCCCAAGGGATTAACCAGCGTGGCCGGGACCTCACCCAGCATATCGATAATCGTCGATGCAGGAAAGTGCTGGCGGGCGTTGACCAGGCCTGGCCTGTGCGTTAGGTTCTTGGGTTCTCCTGACTTGATTAAGTGGGAAAGGCGGTGCGGCGTCCCGCAACGGCGATGATGAGCGCGATGACGGCAAGCCCGGCCATCACCGCCGGAAGGACCAACCCGTCGAAAGTGCTGATCACCACCGCGCCGGCCACGCCGGCGGCGAAGATCGCCAGGTTGAAGGCCACGCCGAGCATCGCGTTGGCGACGTCGGCGTTGTCCCGGCCGGCAGCGCTGATTGCTGTTTGCAGCTGGGCTGCCGCCCCACCGAAGGCGATGCCCCACAGCACGATCGCGGCAATGACCGCCGCCGCTGAGGCGTGGCCGACGATGAAGACCCCGCCGGCCAGGACGAAGGAGGCAATACTCAGCAGGACCAGGCGCCGAAGGCCCTTGTCGATCACTGCACCGGTGAGGAGGATTCCGGCAATGGCCGCCGCTCCGAACACCACCAGGGCAGCCTCGACCTGGAGAGGAAGATCGGCCGTGCGGAGGTAGGAGCCGATGTACGTGTAGAGGATGTTGTGTCCAAGCATCCAGCTGACAATGACGGCGAGGACCACCGCGATGCCGGGAATGCGGAGGACCCGCACCAAGGGCACCCGTGTCCCGGCACGCTGGCCGGGCGCATCCGGCACCAGGAAAACTGCAAGCAGGACGGTCAGGACCGTAAGGATGGAGAGGACACCGAAGGACCAACGCCAGTCCAATGTGGTGCCCAGCCATGAACCGAACGGCGTCCCCACTGCCAGTCCCACCGGAGTGCCAACGGATGCAACGGACAGTGCGCGCCCGGCATGTTCGGGAGCGGTGATGCGGCGGGCGTAACCGGCGAGCATGCCCCACAGCAGGCCGGAGAATGCACCGGCCAGGAGCCGCGCTCCCAGGGAAAGCACGATGTCCGTGGAGAACGCCGTGACAAGGTTCGCGGCCAGGAAGCCAAGGACCCCGACTACGAAAACAGGCTTCCGGCGCATGCCCCGGGTCATGGCGACCGCAGGCATCGCTGCCACGACGGTTCCCAGGGCGTAGGCGCTGACGAACTGCCCGGCGGTGCCCTCGGTAACGTCCAGCCCTGCGGCAATCTGCGGCAACAGGCCTGCCGGCATGGTTTCGGTCGCGATCAGCAGGAACCCCATCAGTGCCATGATCAGCAGGGCCGCCCACGGGAACCGGTGTACCCGGGCGGAAGAATGAGAGTGTGTGTCTTCGAAGGTGCCGAGGTTTTCGTGGCGCAGGCTGTCCGCGGGTGTTTCGCGGGCGTCATCCTGAAGGGTTGCGCGAGTCAAGAATGGTTCCGTTCTTCTGTGGGGATGGGATTGGCGGGTGGCTGCTCAGTCTCTGAGGCTCAGGGTGGCATCGAAACGACCGCTGCGGTCACGGACTGCCGCGAGGTCATCAAACGTTCCGATCCGCACAATCCCTTCGTAATGCCCCACATGTTCGTAGTAGAGGACGAGAGTCTGGCCTGGGGCGTAGTACCCGATCGTCAGCGGATCAGCGTCATCGCCGGCTGGAACGCCGTCGAGTGACAGCGGCTTGGGTAGTTCTGCGTGCTTCTCCTGTCCGCCGAATTCGCTGAAGGACAGCGTCAGGGGAAGCTGGTCGAGCAGGGAGCGGGCGGTCGCGTTCCCTGACATGGTTCCGTTCACGGTCCGGCCGTCAATCCGGATGGTGATCGGAGTGTCGTCCTGGTTCTCGCTTGCTGTCATCGTTTCTGTTCCTTCCGGGCTGGCCGTTTCCTGCGAGGCCGTCGCCGTGCTTGCCGGGACGGTGTTACCGCCGGCCGTGGTCGTTGAGGCCGGGCTGTCCGAAGCGGTACTGCACCCGGTAAGGAAGATCGCCAGCGCGGTGATCACTACCATGGTCTGCTTCTTTATTCGCATGGCAGACTGTCCTTTCCCAGGCAATGTTCGGTTCATTCCAGCAAAGCAGCCCGCGACGGCGGGAGGGAGCCCCTGTTGTTACAGGTACCGGGAGGGACCCTCACAGCGGTGACCGCTAATGGGGGTACCCGGAGGGTCTCCTTCATTCCGGGATGCGCGCCTAGGGTGGATTCATGAACAACCGTGCAGACGTTCGTGAATTCCTCACCTCACGGCGTGCCAAGATTTCGCCCGAGGCAGTCGGGCTGCCGGCCGGCGGCAACCGCCGGGTCGCTGGACTGCGCCGCAGTGAAGTGGCAACCCTCGCCGGGGTCAGCGTTGAGTACTACACACGGCTGGAGCGCGGTGCCATCAGCGGCGCCTCCCCGGAGATCCTTCAGGCGATTTCCCGTGCGTTGAACCTCGACGACGCCGAGCGCGCCCACCTGTTCGACCTCGCCCACGCGGCGAGCCCCGTAGCCAGGCCACCCAAGCGCCGGAATTCCCAGAGCTGGAATCCGCACACCAGCCTCCAGTGGGCGCTGGACGCCGTCACCGCAGGACCGGCTTTCGTCCGGAACGGACGCATGGACCTTTTAGCCGTCAACGCACTCGCGCGCGCCTTCTACAAGGATGTGTACGACATGCCCGGCCAGTCACCTAACCTGGCCCGTTTCACTTTCCTCGACGAGCGCGCCCGCGACTTCCACCCCGACTGGGACGCCGCGGCCGAGGTGGTCGTTTCCATCCTGCGCACCGAAGCCGGACGGGATCCGCTCAACAAGGAGCTCCATGACCTCGTCGGTGAACTGAGCACACGGAGCCAGGAGTTCCGGCGTCTGTGGGGCTCGCACGACGTCCGCCATCACGGAGCCGGCGCCAAGGTCTTCCGCCATCCGGTCGTGGGCGAGATGACCATCGCCTACGAGGGCCTCGAGATGGCCGCCGAGCCAGGCCTCACCATGACCATCTACACCGCCGAGCCGGGCTCCCCCTCGGAAGAAGCCATGCGCCTGCTCGCCTCCTGGGCGGCTACGGAGTACCCGCAGGAACGGCGGAAAGTCAGTCAATAGGACGCGCTCGCAGCCGCTTGAAACACCACATGCTGACAACCCCGGGGCGTGCTACTCGCGGGTGAGGGGCGGCGGGATGCCTGGGCCCCCGACTCCACGTGTCGGACTGAGGATCAGGGCTTAAGCACGGCTTTCATGGCACGGCGCTCGTCCAAGTTAAGGAAAAACCCCTCTGACGAGGGGAAATGCTGTGCCCGAGGTGGGACTCGAACTGAATTCCAGCCCCTGCAAACACTGGGAACCCGCGAAAACATGCGGAATCCGAGGCAGTCCGAAGGCTGTTTGGCCCAGTACGAGACGAAAAGTGTGGACATTGTCCACACCCCCTTTCGGGGCGCTGGAGGACTACCGGGGCACCAGATGCCTGGAAATCTCGGCGGCAGCGTTCGGCAGGTCGGTAGTGCCCGCGGCGACTCCGACGACGAGGTCGAAGCCTTCATCCGTGGTGAAGTCATGCCCGTAACCGTTGATCCACAGCAGCAGCACCATGAGCGTCCACGCCGTCCGTTTGTTGCCATCAATGAGTGGATGGAACCGGGCGACCGACTCCAACAAGGCTGCCGCCTTCACTGCGAGTTCCGGATAGGCTTCCGCGCCCATGACAGTCGTAGCCGGCCTGGCCAATGCCGAGGCCAACAACCCAACATCACGGATATGGAAGCCGTACCGATCAACTACCTGAAGTGCATCCTCAATGTCCAGGTAAGCTGTCACGCGTCTTCAAGGCGCTTCAGCAGATCAGCGTCATGACTCATAACAAAATCAAGACCTGCGCTGATTTCACGTCGGCGCGCGTGGCGCTGCAGAACCAACTCTGCGCCCTGCAACAGAAGCGCGGACTTGGACGTATGTTCCTCGGCAGCCAACTTCTCCAGCCGCCGATCGAGGTCTTCAGGGACACGGAGATTCATAGCCATGCCTCATGGTACCAAACCGGTACCCGCCCTTGACTGGGCTGCACGCCTCGCTAATTGGACCAGACTCACCCCAGGGTCTCGGTGTCTTGGAAGCTCTGTTGTTTTTCAAGACGCGACGCTGCTGAACCCAGAAGTATGTACTTCCGGCCTCGCTCTAATCCCCTCGAGCCGACGCCCGCTCACCTGTCTCATACCAAGGATGAGTACCAGATCTTGGCCACGAAGTTATGAGACATAGTTACGAGAATCGCCCGGGCCATCGGGCGTACAAGATTCTGTCGATTTCAGAAGCTGATTGCACAGGTGTCAAAAGTCCTCTTCACATGGCCCTGTTAGAGGGCTCAACTCCGCCGTTGTCAGAAGCTGATGTCGTTTTCAGAAGTCGACTGCACAGGCACCCGCGGAATTCCGGGGTAGTGCAGACAAGTATGGACACAGACTCCAAGGGTGTCGGCGACCTCCCGCGGAGTTGTTCCCTGGTTGAGGAGCTTTTCGGGCTGAACGAATCTTGGCATCCGTCATGATGTGTTTGCGTCCGCCGACCCGTCCTTGTTCGCGTGCGGCCTGCAGTCCGTGCCTAGCCCTTGTGGCCGTTGACGGCTGGGCGTAACGTGCCCAGCACAAAGGTTCGCCCTTGGAGGCCTCCATGTCCGTGCTGCTACGTCGCGCTATAGCCTCGGCATCGATCGTGTCAGTCGGACTACTCGGGCCCGTCGGCCTAGCGGCGTGCACCTACGAGG
>NZ_QAIQ01000455.1 GCF_003061105.1 Arthrobacter sp. HMWF013 | reverse complement strand
GGCCGGGCAGCCGGAGCCACTCCTGCCTCGACGTTCGAGCGCGGTTCTTTGGTGCCTTCTGCTGTGAAGGCGGATTGCTGGGTCATCAATGGTCCTCGGTGCCTAAGGTGTGGGAACGGTGGAATGGGCCTGTGCGGCGGGGCTGCCGGCGCCCAGGGTCCGGGCTAAGTACGTGATCGCTTCATTCTGCATCGCTGCAGTGAAGACGTGCCCGCCCGGCCAGAAACGTCCTGCGTAACTGTCCGGGTGGAGCGTCGCCAGGATCCTGTGGGCCTCGCGCATGCCGGCCTCCGGGAAGAGCTGGTCAGCGAGGGCGTACTGCACCAGGAACCCGTCCGCTCCGGATCTGGCGGTAAGCTCCGGCCAGTCGCCCAGCTTCCAGAGCCCCGGAGTCTGCAGCAGCCAGGAATGCGCATCCAGATACGCGGGCAGCAGGGAGTCAAAGGTGGTCATCATGCAGGTCACCACGTAGTTCCGGATCCTTGGACTCAGCGCCGCCAGGGTCAGTGCCCTGCCGCCTCCGCCGGAAAATCCGATGCAGCCCAGCCGCCCGGGATCCACGTCGGGGAGCGAGGCAAGGATCTCCAGCGCGGCGAGATCGTCGTGGGCCACCATCCCGGCAAGGCTGGTTCCGAGCAGACCGGCCGTTTTGGCCACGGTGTCCTCGTGGTAGCCGGCCGCGGCGTTGTACAGTTCCGAGTCGGTTGGTACGACGCCGTCCTCCCGCCACTGCGACTTCCTCGCCTCAAGTGCCGCGGCAGTCCGCCAGGGAGGCTCGGAGAGGTCAAAGTGCCGGCTTCCCCACGCAAACGTGTCGTGTGCCAGTACGGCGAAGCCCGCCCTGGCCACCTCTGTAGCGAGGGCGCGGCCGTCATAATGGCCTGCTCTGGCCTCGGCCGCCGACGGGTGTGTCTGGGGAAGTTCCACCAGGCGGTCCGCCCCGCCGAACTTGTTTCCGCCGTGGCAGTGCAGGGCGAGGACGCCCGGCAGCGGCCCGGAACCTCCGGCCGGGCGAACCAGCCAACCCGTAGTACGGGGGCCGAATCCCAACTGCCAGCTGAGCTGGGAGGTGGTGACGCCGTCGTGCGTTTCCTCCCAGTGGACGGTGACGTCCCTTCGGGAAGCTGGAGCCGGAACACCCAAGGCGTCCGACAATTCCTGCGCTCCGGCCGTGAGGGCCAGGTACCGCGGCTGGTTCCGGACAAAGCGGGGCCAGTCCTCGTATCCGGCGATGGCGCTGGGCCGGGCCGGACGGTTTGCTGTGCTCACTGGCCTGCCTGATGGTCGAAGGGCGGATGACGTGTTCCGGCTGTGGGGTCTGCTCGACACTGATCGGACCGCCCGTTCTAGAAAACGCTTTCTCAAAAACTAACAAAGGGCTGTACACGAGTCAAGAAACCGTTTACTTTGGTACGGAGCCGCTTTCTTCAACGCCCCGCTGGACGGTGGCATCTCCGGATCGCTGCTGCAACGATAACCCGTTGCAGCCCGCGGGGGGAGCTTGCACCACAGGCAGTGCGTTGCACCGATCGCCCCGGCGATCAACCACACGTGGATGGCCACGATGACCAAAGGAGACCACATGGCCGCTGAACCCAACCCCAGGACGCCTTGCCCGGCACGCTTGCCGGCGCCGGCGGGCCTGCTGCGTGAAATGGAGATCCCGCTATGAGCGCGATCAGTGAACTCACTACGCTCAAGCGCCGCAAGGGGCCGATGAGTGCTGAGGAGAAGAAGGCCAACGGCCGGGATAACAAGGCCGCGTATATTTTCCTGTTGCCGTGGCTGGTGGGTTTGGTCGCGATCACCATCGGTCCGATGCTGATGTCGCTGTATCTGTCCTTCACCGATTACAACCTGCTCCAGCCGCCGGAATGGACGGGTCTGGATAACTTCATCCGGATGTTCAGCGACGCCCGGCTGCATAACTCCCTGGGCGTGACGTTTACGTACGTCCTTGTCGGTGTTCCACTGCAGCTTGGAGTCGCGTTGCTGATCGCCCTGGTCCTGGACAAGGGGCTGCGCGGGCTGCCGTTCTACCGTTCGGTGTTCTACCTGCCCTCGCTGCTGGGCGGCTCGGTGGCCGTGGCGATCCTGTGGAAGCAGATCTTCGGCACCACCGGCCTTGTCAACCAGGTCCTGGCCATCTTCGGGGTCCAGGGCCCGGGCTGGATTTCGGACCCGAGCACCGCGCTGGGCTCGATCATCCTGCTCCATGTCTGGACCTTCGGCGCCCCGATGATCATCTTCCTCGCCGGCCTGCGGCAGATCCCGGTGATGTATTACGAGGCCGCCAAGGTTGACGGCGCCACCACGCTCCAGCAGTTCTGGAAGATCACCCTGCCGATGCTGAGCCCGATCATCTTCTTCAACCTGGTCCTGCAGATCATCGGCTCGTTCCAGTCCTTCACCCAGGCGTTCATCGTCTCGGGCGGCAACGGCGGCCCGTCGGACTCGACCATGTTCTTCACGCTCTACCTCTACCAGAAGGGCTTTGGCCAGTTCGACATGGGCTACGCCTCCGCGATGGCCTGGTTCCTGCTGGTCATCATCGGCATCTTCACTGCCATCAACTTCATCGCTGCTAAGTATTGGGTTTTCTATGACGACTAAGCTTCAGACGCTGCCCGCCCCGGACAAGAACACCTCCGGCGCCGGCAAGCCCACGAACCGCCGCAAGGCCGCCAAGCCCCGCGAGTCCCGCGGGACACTGGCCT
>NZ_QAIQ01000454.1:11284-11752 GCF_003061105.1 Arthrobacter sp. HMWF013 | reverse complement strand
CATTCCGGGGGCATTCCGGGGGCATTCCGGGGTCGTCCGGGCGTCGTCCGGACCATTCCGAATCTTCGGGTAAACTTATCTGCGGCCCCTCATGTGGCGTCATCCTGTTGAACTCCCCCAGGACCGGAAGGTAGCAAGGGTAAACGGGCTCTGGCGGGTGCATGGGGGGTCTTTACTCTTCCCCCCAGGTGACCACAGGGCCACCACCGGCGAGGGATCCTGATTGTCGGCCCTGATTGGTAGGGTTTTCTCGTGACTGTTACTACCACCGCCCTTTACCGCAGATACCGTCCGGACTCCTTCGCTGACGTTATAGGGCAGGAACATGTCACAGAGCCGCTGATGACGGCCCTCCGGAAAAACCGCGTCAACCACGCCTACCTTTTCTCCGGCCCGCGCGGTTGCGGAAAGACCACCTCCGCCCGCATTCTGGCCCGCTGCCTCAACTGTGCCGAGGGCCCCACGGAC
>NZ_QAIQ01000454.1:0-11274 GCF_003061105.1 Arthrobacter sp. HMWF013 | reverse complement strand
CGTCGAACTGGCCCGGGGCGGTTCCGGTTCGCTGGACGTCATCGAGATCGATGCTGCGAGCCACGGTGGTGTTGACGACGCCCGCGATCTCCGCGAGCGCGCAACCTACGCCCCGGTGCGGGACCGCTACAAGATTTTCATCATTGACGAGGCCCACATGGTCACGTCGGCCGGGTTCAACGCCCTCCTCAAGATCGTTGAAGAGCCGCCGGAGCACATCAAATTCATCTTCGCCACCACGGAGCCGGACAAAGTCATCGGCACCATCCGTTCGCGGACCCACCATTACCCGTTCCGGCTTGTTCCGCCGGAGCCGCTGATGGCTTACCTGGAGCTTCTGTGCAACCAGGAGAACGTGCCGGTCGCCCCCGGCGTGCTCTCGCTGGTGGTCCGGGCAGGCGGTGGTTCTGTGCGCGATTCGCTGTCAGTACTGGACCAGCTGATGGCCGGTGCCGGACCCAACGGCCTCGACTACGAGCTGGCTGTGGCACTGCTCGGCTACACCCACGCGTCGCTGCTGGATGACGTCGTGGAGGCAATCGCTGCATCTGATTCCGCCACCGTGTTCCGGGCTGTGGACCGGGTCATTCAGACCGGCCACGATCCCCGGCGGTTTGTGGAGGACCTGCTGGAACGCTTCCGCGACCTGATCGTCGTCCAGGCCATGCCTGAAAGCGCGCAGGTTATTTTGCGCGGCATGCCCGCGGACCAGATCGCCCGTCTCCAGAACCAGGCGCACAACCTGGGCGCTGCAGAACTCTCACGGGCCGCGGATGTGACCAACACGGCGCTGACCGAGATGACCGGTGCCACGTCGCCGCGCCTTCACCTTGAGCTCCTTTGCGCCCGCATCCTGCTGCCCAGCGCGGAACAGACCGAACGCGGCATTGCAGCACGCATTGACCGGGTGGAGCGGCGCCTGAATTACGCAGGGAACGACGCCGGCGCTTCAGTCCCGGCGGCTGCCGCTGGCCCTGCTGCGCCCGCCGAGGTCCCGCCGCCTCATGCGGTGACCGCGGAGCCTGTCCAGGGTGACGCGGTCCGCCGCGACGCTGCGCAGGGAGTGCCTTCACCCGTTGACGCACCGGCTACTGAAACGTCCGGTGCAGCGCAGTCCACCTCCCCGGTTCCGGCCGCGGCGGCCCGGGCTGCTGCTGCCGCGCCGCAGCCTGCCTCCCCGGAAGGGTCCCGCCCCACGCTGACTGCACCCAGGGTCAGCACCAACGACTGGCCAGTCGAGGAGTCTGGAAGCAGCCGGCCATCATCCGCCGCACCAGGTGGCCCCCGTCCCGCTGATCGCGAGCGCCGCCCCGCTGCGGGGGGCACGGCTTCCGCTCCGCCGGCTGCCACGGCCTCACCGGCCCCGGATCCTTCCCCGGCCGTGCCTCCGGCCGCCGGGCCACCCGCAGCAGGACCCCGGACGACCGGTCATCAGGCCACGGGTATGCAGGCCCCTGCTTCGGCGGCTGCCGCAGCCCCGGCCACTGCCGGTCCAGCGGCGGGCGGCGATGTCGAAATCATGCGCCGTGCCTGGCCTGAGGTCCTGCAGACGCTGTCCAAGATCAAGCGCAGCACGTGGGCGCTGGTAGAGCCCAATGCCCAGGTCGGTGCTTTTGACGGCCAGGTCCTCACTCTCGCGTTCACCACGACGGGCTTGGCCGGAGCATTCGGCAGGGCGGACCATTCGGAGAACCTGAGGCAGGCCATCCACAAAACCGTGGGCATCGACTGCCAGATCACTGCCGTGGCCGGTGGCGCCAGCCCAGCGAGCTCTGAGCCAAACCCAAAAGCACCCGCTAGCCAGGAAGCTCCGGCCAGCTCCGCAGACGTAGCCTGGGGCCTGGCCCCGGCAGGCGCCACCTCGCGGGAGGCCGCCGCAGCCGCTCCCCCGGCACCTGCCGCGCGGACTGCAGAGCCGATTGCGGCACCTGCCGCGCGGACTGTGGACCCCGCTCCGGCAGTCGGCCACATCATCGAGCAATCCGTCGCCACTCCGGAGGCTTCGTCGGAAGCTTCCACCCAGAGTGCCGGTGCCGCCCCACGGGCTATGGCCGTTGCCGCAGATGAGCGTGCACCGGTTACTCCCGCTCAGCGCGGGCAGCAGTCTCAGGAGCGCCAGTCACAGGACCACCCGTCACAGGAACACGCGTCACGGACTCAGGCGTCCCCGGAGCAGCCACCGGCGGCTGGCCCTTCGCCGGAACCTCCGGCCTTGTCCCAGCCGGCCGCAGCCACCGATGGGTCCTATGCCTACTCGGACGACGATTGGGGTCCCCCGCGGGACGAAGATGCTCCTCCGCTGGACGAGGAACCGCCCATGGACTGGGACCCGTCAGGTCCCTTTGAACCGCAGCGCACACCATCCAAGCCCGAGCCCTCGCAGGCACCGGCGCCCGCCGGCAAGAAGGCGCCCCGAAGCAGCCCGCGGTCTGCACCAGCACCTGCATCTGCTTCGGCGGTCGCCGCGTCCCAGCCGGACGCAGCGCCTGATCCGTGGGCGCGTGCCGTCGAGCAGGCACCCGGCGTCTGGGTCATTGGTTCAGAGACCAACGTGGGTAAGAAACTGGAAACGCCGCCCGCGGAAGACTTCACTCCCGCGCCCGCACCCAGCTACGAGCCCGCCACGGCCCAGGTCCCGCAGCCTACCGAGGTCCCCCAGACTGCCGAGGTCCCCCAGACTTCCCGGGTCACCGGCCTGTCCGAAGCCGACGCGAGCTGGGGCCTGCTTCCCAGTGAAGCCAGTCAGCCAGCAGAACAAACGGCTGGCCACGAATCTGACAGCATCTCAGCAGTCAGTGCGGGCTCTGTGCCCGGGGGGAGCGCCTCACCTCGCGAGGTTCAGGCCGCCCCTGCAGCGCAACCGGCACCGCGGGGTGGAGCAAGCTCCGCGCCGGAGCCTGCAGAAGTCCGCGAATACGCGATGGCATCGGCTGTTGCGCCTTCAGCGCCGCTTCAGCCAGCCCCGGCCGCCAATGCATCGGCGGCAGCAGCAAGGCAAAGCCTGTACCAGCGGCTGTCCAACAGCCCGGAAGCGGAGGCCGGACGAGCCAAGGCTCCGGCCAGGGCGGTGGCCGCATTGGTCCAGGACATCCCGAGCGCGGACGACGAAACCATCGAAGAGTCAGGCGTGTTCGGACGCGCCGCCGTCGAGCGTATTCTGGGCGGGAAACTGATCGAGGAGCGGTCCCCGGACGGCAGCCCCATCCCTCCCCGGTTCTAGGCCTGCAACTCCGCTCCACACCGGTGCAGCCGGTGCCACAGCTCCATCCATCTCCAAGCCAACCCAAAAGAGGAAAACGTGTACGAAGGTGCAGTCCAGGAGCTGATCGATGAGCTCGGACGCCTTCCGGGTGTCGGTCCCAAGTCCGCCCAACGGTTGGCCTTCCATATCCTCGAAGCGGACCCGCAGGACATGAAACGCCTGGTGGAAGCAATCACCACAGTGAAGGAGCGCGTGAAGTTCTGCACGGTCTGCGGAAATGTCACCGAGCAGGAGCTGTGCAACATCTGCCGCGACCCACGGCGGGACCCCTCAGTCATCTGCGTCGTGGAGGAGTCCAAGGACGTCCTGGCAGTAGAGCGCACCCGTTCGTTCAGGGGCCGCTACCACGTGCTCGGCGGGGCGATTAACCCGATCGCCGGGGTGGGACCTGAGCAGCTCCGGATCCGGGAACTCCTGACCAGGCTGAACGACGGCGCCATCCAGGAAGTCATTATCGCCACCGATCCCAACCTTGAGGGAGAAGCGACGGCCACCTACCTTGCCCGCATGCTGAAGTCCATCGGAATAGTTGTCACCCGCCTCGCATCAGGGCTGCCGGTGGGAGGCGATCTTGAGTACGCAGACGAGGTCACCCTCGGCCGCGCCTTCGAGGGCCGCCGGAACGCCCTCACGTAAGAATCGGCAGGGCGTGATCTTGGACGGGATCGGACCGCTGGTCACTGCGCGGCTGGCCCTGCGGCTGGTACGTGCCTCTGACGCTGCTGCCATCCACCGGTTCCGTGGCAACCCCGCAGCCACCACCTACCTCTCCCACGGTCCCCTCACGGAGGAGGCAAACCGGGAGAGGTTGGTGGCAGCCATGGCATTGAGCGAGGCGTCCATGGCCCCATGGTTCAACCACAGCTGGGCTATCGTCCTGCAGGAGTCCGGGGAGGTGGTGGGCGATGCCCGGACCTGGAACACCGCAGAACTCACTCCTGCGGGCGTGCTGGCCCCGGGCCGGCATCCCGCCCATCACGCCGCTTTGGCCTACGTCCTGCACCCAGATCACCAGCACCAGGGGTACGGCCGCGAGGCAGCAGCGGCGCTGGTGGACTGGCTCTTCACAGGCTCAAGCATCAGCACCATCGTGGCAGGCGTCTACGAGCCGAACACGCCTTCCATCCGGCTCCTCCAGAGTCTCGGATTCCGGAAGGATCCCGCCCTGACCGATCAGCCGGCAGGCGGCAAAAGATTCCCGCTGATCATGTTCAGTCTGGACAGGCCTGATGACCAATCAGGCTGACGGGTCAGACTGACTCACCTTGCTGAGCTTGCCTACGCCGGGTGGCCAGTTGCCCGCCGGCAAGGAAGGCGCCCGCCAGACCAGCCTGAATGCCCAGCCCAATCACTTCCAGCGGCATCCGTGCAGCGTCCCTGGCGCGCGGCTCGGCATTGACGCACGGGACCTGTAAGCCATCCGCGGCTTCCTGGAGTGCGCCCCTCATCCAGCCTGGCCCCTCGCCGTTTCCTCTGCCATCGTCGGCCAACATCAAAAACATCACCACCGGGTTGGGCGCCACCATCCACATGATCCGTTCGGTATGGGGCACCTCAGCCACGCCCGACAGCAGGGGCGAGCATTCATAGGCCTCCAAGGTACCCCCGGGCCCCCGGACGATATTGAAGACCGCAGACACGGGTTCATCCGCCCGCACCGCCGGCAACAACGCCACGACCGCCACAACGTTGACCACCACGAGGACTCCGGCCACGCCCCACGCGACGATCGCCACCCACAACCGGCGGCGGGACATCGCGGATGCGCCCGCACCGATAGCCCCAAAGACGGCGAACTCCAGTGCAACGACACCGGCGGAAGCGGCAGCCACCTCCCCGGAAACCCCTGCAATCCACGCCTGCCCCAGCAGGATGACCAGCGTCAGCGCCGCCACCACGGCCCCACGGGCAACCACTCCAAAAAACGAAGCCCACGGGCCTGGATCCACAGCTGCCAATGGCTGACCTGGACCCAGGCGGCGGATCCCGGTAATGCCCCAGTGCACCGCCAGCAATGACGAGGCCGCCGGTATGAACGCGGCCGCCAGGAGATAAGCCCAAAACCGGCCTCCGGCGAGGCCGGGGTCTGTCTGCGGAACCAGCACGGCCGCCAGGAGAACCCACGCCGCCACGGAGGTTGCCACCGGGACAGCCGCCGCAGCAAGCCAGAACCGGACGCTTCCCCCGGACATCAGCCAATCCTCGGCCGCCGCCCTGAGCGCTCCCCGCAGGACGCTTGGGCCGGACGCCCGGCCGGCATCGTCGTCAGGACCATCCCCACCGCGGTTCCAGCCGGGGCCTAACGGCTCGTAAACCGGGTCCTCAGTGGAGCGTCCGGGCTCCCGGCGTTCGTTTTCAGCCACAGTTCGAAGGCTCCCACTTCCACTGGTCAGGCCCAGCCGCCGGCGGATACGCCGGCTGATCCAATCGTGATCCGCTGCAGCGGGACTGTCCAGTAGTGGCCCTAGGCGATGCGGGTTCCCCGGGCCAGCCTGTGGGCCGGTGTGCGCAGGGAGCGCCATCCGAGCCACAGGAGCAGGCCGGCCAGCAGCAACTGCAGCCCCAGTCCCAGCGGCCACAAGGGAGTCTCCTGCGCCAGATAGCGCGGCTTGGCCTCGCCGTTGGCGCACGGGTGGGTGCCTTCGGGCCCGGCCATGGCGTAGCGCGCCGCCTGGCTGATCGATTCAATGGCGCCCTGCGGAGATCCGAAGTTTGTGGTCGCCCGGACCGGGTACGGGATGGCGTCGGCCACCACCACGTAAGGATTCATTGCCAGCATCCATGCCACCCTCTCGGTGTGCACCGCAGGCTGCGCCACCAGGGGACCGGAGCATGTGTACTCCGGTTCCATCGGCATGGGCTGTTCCTGCAGCGGCTCATAAGGCGAGTAGCCGCGGTACTGCGACTGGTTCGCCATGATGGTGCCCTGCGAGAGCCCGGTGCCGAGACCAAACGAAATCAGGGATCCGAAGACCAGCCCGGCCACCGCGAGATATGTCACCACAATGGAGAACAGCGGCCTGTTTGCGAGGGCAGAAATTCCGACGCCAATGGCGCAGACCACGCCGACCTCAACGGCGAGCATCAGCAGCGCAACCACAACGTGGCCGGGAGTCATGCCGCCCAGGGCCACCCCGATCACCAGGAACGGCGTGCTGGCAACGAGGAATGCCAGAGCGGCGAACCAGGCCGCCAGGAATTTGCCCCAGAGGATCTGGCCGGGGCGGAGGAGGGTCACCTGCAGGATGGCCAGCGTGCCGCCGGCGCGGTCACCGTTAACCGCGTTGGCGGAAAGTGCAGGGGCCACCAGGAGCGCGAAGAGGAGCACAAAAGCCAGGACCACTTCGAAGATCATTGATCCCGGCCCGGCGGTCTCTGCCGGACCGAAGCCGCCATAAGCGCGCTGGGCCTCGCGCTGGGCGCTCCAGCTCGCCCACGTCAGCCAGGTCACCAGGCCGGTCAAAATAAACCAGATGGCCAGCATGATGTACCAGCCGCGGGACCGGAGCCGTTGCTTGAGTTCAAGGACCACCACATCGCGGATACCCGCGAAATAGCCGGCCGCGCGGCCATGGACCGGCGGCTGCATCGTCACTGTCGGCTGGCTCACCGCCGCTCCCCCTCAAGATTCATGTAGGTCTCTTCCAAGGCACCCGAGGCGGGTGCGAAAGAGGTGACCACAACGCCGGCGAGCACCAGATCGCGCAACAGGCGCGCGGCGTCGTCGTCGTTCAACAGCAGCAGGCTGATGGCCGGCCGCCGGCCGTCCTCAATCCGGAAAGTAAGTCCCAGCTCCGTGAGCTTGGCGGCAAGTGCCTTGGTGTCCGCCGCAGTGATGGCGTAGCGGCGGCCCGCAGCAGCGGCTTCGTCCGTGGTCTGGTGCCGGACGGTCCGTCCCCGGTTGACGAAGACGGCGGCGTCGGCAATTTCGTCAAGCTCGCTCAGCACATGTGAAGAGACAACAACCGCTTTCCCCTCCACGGCCAGCTGGCGCAACATCACCCGGAGCTCCACCCGCGATCCGGGGTCCAGTCCGGACGCCGGCTCGTCGAGAAGCAGGACGGAGGGGTCGTGGATCAGCGCGCGGGCCAGGCTGAGCCGCTGCTGCTGGCCCCTGGACAGGACGCGGGCCGGCTGGTCGGCCAGGTCCGTCAAGCGGACCCGGTCCAGCATTTCGGTGACCCGCTGCGCAATTCCGTCCTTGGGCAGCTGGTAGAAACGTGCCATCTGGGTGAGGATCTCGCGGGCCGTCAATGACTCCCACACACCCAGGGTGTCAGGCATCCAACCGATCCTGCTCCGCACCTGCGCCCGGTGGTGCTGCGGGTCCAGACCGCCCACGGTGATGGTCCCCGAAACGGGCGCCAGCAGCGAGGCCAGCATCAGCAGCAGCGTCGTTTTGCCGGCCCCGTTGGGCCCGATCAGGGCCGTGACTTTCCCGGCCGGCGCATGGAAATCCATGAGTTCGACGGCGTGGACCTGACCGAAGCTGCGGCTTACCGCGGTGGCGGTGATGCCGCCGTCGTCGTGCTGTTCCGGCTCCGCCGTCACATCGGTACCGTCCTGATTTGCAGTCATACTCCGAGCACCTGTCCCCCAACCGTGGCATGCATACTGACTATCTGAGCGTAGTCCCGCTGTATGACCCGCGGGGCCGGCACACGGCTGAGATTCGGTCACAATTCAACGCCCCGCAGCCTACGGCGATAAACTGGACTGAAAGTCACGCCGTCGCGCCCTCAAGGGCTGTGCCTGACATCCAGAACTCCGAGTGATCCAGTGAAGGTACGCGCATGAGTACGCCCACTACCGAAGTGCACGCAGCAACGCAGCCGCAGGGGCCGCCCCGCGGCGGTGCGGTGACCAAACAGCTGATCGTGCAGAAGTTCGGCGGTTCCTCCGTGTCGGACGCCGACGGCATCAAGCGCGTCGCACGGCGCGTTGTGGATGCCCAGCGGGCCGGCAATGAAGTGGTGGTGGTGGTCTCCGCCATGGGTGACACCACGGACGAGCTGCTGGACCTCGCCGCCCAGGTGACGGACTCCGCGCCCGCCCGCGAAATGGACATGCTGCTCTCCGCCGGCGAACGCATCTCGATGGCCCTGCTGGCCATGGCAATCAACAAGTTCGGCGCCTCGGCCCAGTCCTTCACAGGCTCCCAGGCCGGCATGATCACGGATGGTATCCACGGCAAGGCCCGCATCATCGACGTCGACCCCCACCGGATCCGCACGTCCCTGGACAAGGGCCACATTGCCATCGTCGCCGGCTTCCAGGGCATGAGCCGGACCACCCACGAGATCACCACGCTCGGCCGCGGCGGCTCGGACACCACCGCCGTCGCCCTGGCGGCAGCCCTCGAAGCCGACGTCTGCGAAATCTACACCGACGTTGACGGCATCTACACCGCGGACCCGCGGGTCGTGCCGTCCGCCCAGAAGATCGACACCATCTCCAGCGAGGAAATGCTGGAACTCGCCGCCTCGGGCGCAAAGATCCTGCACCTGCGCTGTGTCGAATACGCGCGCCGGTTCGGTGTTCCGCTGCACGTCCGGTCCTCATTCAGCCAGAACGAAGGCACCTGGGTCATCCCCAGCGCCGACGACAAGATCACCACTCAAGAGGGAGTTGCCTTGGAGCAGCCAATCATCTCCGGCGTTGCACACGACCGTTCCGAAGCCAAGGTCACAGTGGTGGGCGTTCCGGACATCCCCGGCAAGGCCGCCGCCATCTTCCAGGTCATCGCCGACGCCCACTCCAACATCGACATGATCGTGCAGAACGTCTCCACGCACGGTACCGGCCGGACGGACATTTCCTTCACGCTGCCCATCGTGGAAGGCGCCGATGCGCTGGCGGCCCTGAAGGCGGCCCAGGAGGAAATCGGCTTCGAGAACATCGAATACAACGAACAGATCGGCAAGCTGTCACTGATCGGCGCCGGCATGCGTTCGCACCCGGGTGTTTCGGCAACGTTCTTCAAGGCCCTGTCCAACGCAGGAATCAACATCAACATGATCTCGACCTCGGAGATCCGCATCTCCGTGGTGACCCACGCCGACCTGCTCGACGACGCTGTCCGCGCCATCCACAAGGCGTTTGACCTCGACAGCGAGAATGAGGCCACGGTTTACGGCGGCACGGGCCGCTGACCCGTAGACCTTTAAAGCAACGCGGGGTCATTTCCTGCCCGATAACCTTCGTTTATCCGGCAGGAAATGACCCCGCGTTGCTTCTGCTTCAGGACTGTTTGCCGAGCTCTTCACGGCGGACTGCGTAGTGATGGCCTTCAGTGTCAGTTTCCACGACGAAGTGGGAAAGTTCTTCCTCTGAGGCCTGCTCAAACTCGTCGTGCTTGTGTACCACCGGAGCATCTGTATCCAGGCGCGTTGCCGGCCCGAAGACGAAACGCAGCCTCTCAGTGACGTTCATGAAACCGCTGAGTGCATGTGCCATATTTCCACCCCCTCCCCGCATCCCGGGCGAAAAGAGCTTCCAGCCCTAAATGGGGCCAGTGCCCCTATTTTACGCCCGGGGGCGCGAAAACGTCCCGCGGGGTTTGCGGATCAAAGGGGGGCGTCGCTGCCTGTGAGCCTCAGCGGAGGGACTGGTCCCCGGGGTTCTTTGGCACCACGTAGGTGCTGCCGTCGGGGCGGCGCAGGGTTTCCCACTGCTGGGTCTCGACTTCGCGCTGGGCAAGCAGGCGCTTGTTCTCCTCAGTCATGTCATGCACCAGCGAACTGCGGTTGGCCGGGCCGAAAATTGCCCGGAGCCTGCCCGTTGCGCGCATGAACCGCTGAGAAGCATTTTCGCGCCCTCCTGCGTTGTCCTTACCCATTGTCGCGACCCTTCCATAGAACGGATTCCTCACACCAGTGTACGCTAACAATTAGTGCACTAATTATTGGAGGACTGTGATGACGGCCATAGCCAGCCCTGAGGAGCAGCAGGACAACGACCTCCTGCTGGAGCAGCAGCTCTGTTTTGCCCTGACTGTTGCGTCCCGGAGCGTGGTGGGCGCCTACAAACCGGTGCTGGACAAGCTCGGGCTGACCCACCCGCAATACCTGGTGATGCTGTGTCTCTGGGAAACGGCGCCCCGGACCCTGCGCAACATCAGTGACGCCCTGGCCCAGGCACCTGCCACCATCTCCCCCCTGCTCCGGCGGCTTGAAGAAGCAGGATTCATCACCCGCCAGCGGGTGGACGGAAACGAACGCGCCCTGGCCGTGGGCCTGACCCCCACAGGCGCCGCGTTGCGCCTGCAGGCCCTCGCGGTCCCGGGCACCATGATGGAGCGTCTGGGCCTGACCCGGGACCAGGTCAGCCAGCTGCACAAATCCATGATGGGGCTCATTGCCGCTACCGCCGCAGTGGGTGAAGCGGGCAGCGAGCACCCAGTCCTGACGGCCAGCGCAACGGCGTAAAATGGCAGCAAACGAGGAGGGTTCATGCGCTTGCCAACATGGCTGCGAACACTGCGGCCGCTGCTGGCCGTCCTGGCCGTGGCAGGGCTGGCTGCCTGCACGGCGGGTCCCGACGACACAGCCACACCGACCGCCAGCCCCACGGCAAGCTCGACGGTGACCACCGCTCCAACGGCGTCCGGTACCCCCTCCCCTGACACCGAGAAGTCCATTCCGGCGCCCTCGCCATCCGCACCTCCGGTCCCTTCCGCCGGACCAGGGGCGGGGAATGCCGAACTCTCGATCATGGTCAAGCCCGCCCCCGGCGAAGCGGACCTGAACTACACCCTGGTCTGCCGGGATGGCCTGCCCTCCGATGAAAGCAAGCACCCCAAGCCTGAAGCTGCGTGCGCGGCCCTGAAAAGCAACGCGGCCCTCCTCAGCCCGGACACCATGAACACTGCACAGGCGTGCACCGAGCAGTACGGCGGGCCGCAGCAGGCTACGGTCACCGGGATCGTGGACGGGACTCCCGTGGATGTCGCGTTCGCCCGGACCAACGGCTGCGAAATCGGCGCCTGGGATGCAGCCGAGGACGTTCTGGGT
>NZ_QAIQ01000453.1 GCF_003061105.1 Arthrobacter sp. HMWF013 | reverse complement strand
ACATGGGCCCGTGGGTGGAGAAGATCGAACTCGAGTACATGCCCTAGTTCGCCATCCTTCCCGTTCCTTCCAGTCCCACCCAGACAGGCCCCGTCATGATCCGCTTGGACAACATCGAAGTTTCCTTTGGCGATTTCATTGCCATTCCCAACCTTGACCTGCATGTGAAGCCCGGGGAGTTCTTCACTTTGCTCGGCCCCAGCGGGTGTGGCAAGACCACGGCACTGCGGACCCTGGCAGGGTTCATTGAGCCCTCCCAGGGAACAGTCCACGTGGACGGAAAAAACGTGACGAAGCTGCCCAGCGACAAACGCCAGGTGGGCATGGTGTTCCAGAACTATGCCCTGTTTCCCAGCATGAGTGTGTGGGAAAACATTGCGTTCGGGCTCCGGGTCCGGAAGGAAAAGTCAGCCGAGAGCGACCGCCTGGTGCGCGATATAGCGCACCGGGTGGAGCTCAGCGATGAACAGCTGCACAAAAATGTGGCTGAGCTTTCGGGTGGCCAGCAGCAGCGCGTGGCCGTGGCCCGCGCCCTGGTGCTCAAGCCCAAGATCCTGCTGCTGGATGAGCCGCTGTCCAACCTTGATGCGAAGCTCCGGCACCAGCTGAGGCAACAGCTCAAGGACCTGCAGAGCGAGTTCGGGATCACCACGGTCTATGTCACGCACGATCAGGATGAGGCCCTGGCCATGAGCGACCGGGTGGCTGTTTTCAACAAGGGCGTGGTGGAGCAGATTGGAACACCGCAGGACATCTATGACAATGCGGCCACGGAATTTGTCTGCAACTTCATTGGCGACAGCTCCGCGCTCACCCCCCAGTTCGTGGCGGAGGTGAACAGGGCGTCCGGTGAGGAACTCAGCACCGGGGCCAACTCCTACCTCCGGGTGGAAAAAGCCTCCCTGACCCCACCGGCGGACGGAGGCACCGCCGTCGGGCTTTCCGGGCAAGTGGTGTCACGGACGTACCACGGCCTCCACAGCCGCTATGTGGTCCGCAGCCACGGGGCGGAGATCCGCCTGCTCGTCAAAGAGGACGGCGGTGTGCAGCCGGAACCCGGTGCGGACACCACCGTTTATGTCCAGCCCAACCACATCCTGCAGTATGACCGGGATACCGGGCTGGCCCTGGACAGGCAGGGCGAGCCAGTGGCCCTGCCATGAGCACCCCCTCCTCGACCAAAGGCATGCTCCGCTCCCCGTTTGTGCTGATCGTGGGGGTGGTCCTCACGTGGTTCATCGCCGCCTTCCTGGTGTGGCCCAACCTGAACGTCCTGATGGTCACGTTCTTTCCGGACGGCAATTTCTCCGGCCGCGCAGCGGAGAAGCTGTTCTCTTCACAGCGGGCCATGAAGTCCCTGGGGAACAGTTTCCTCCTGGCCGTGGCACTGTCCATCACCGTGAACGTGGTGGGCATCTTCATTGTGCTGGTCACGCATTACTTCAAAATCCGCGGATCGAGGATCCTGTTCCTGGGCTACGCCTCGACGTTCATCTACGGCGGCATTGTGCTGGCCGCGGGCTACAAGTTCATCTACGGGGACAAGGGAATTGTCACCTCGCTCCTGGTGAAGGTCTTTCCCGGGATGGATCCGGCGTGGTTCTCGGGGTTCTTCGCCGTCCTGGTGGTGATGACGTTCGCCACCACCACCAACCACATGCTGTTCGTGGCCAATGCCCTGAAGGGTGTTGACTACCAGACCATCGAGGCGGCCAGGAACCTGGGCGCCTCAACGTGGACCATCCTGCGCCGGATAGTGCTGCCGATGCTCAAACCCACCCTGTTCGCGGTCACCATCCTGTCCTTCCTCACCGGCCTGGGTGCCCTGAGCGCTCCCCAGGTGCTGGGCGGACGGGATTTCCAGACCATCACGCCGATGATCCTGACGTTCACCAACAGCCCCACGTCCCGGGACCTGGCCGCCCTGCTGGCCGTCATCCTGGGTGTGGCCACGATCCTGATGCTGGCCGTGATGTCGCGGCTGGAGAAAGGCGGCACCTACTTCTCGGTGTCCAAGGTGTCCTCGGCGCTGCAGAAACAGCAGATCACCAGCCCGGCAGCGAACGCCACGGTCCACATCCTGGCCTACCTGCTGTTCGCGATCTACACCCTTCCGGTGGTCCTGATCGTGCTCTACTCCTTTGCTGACGGCGCTGCCATCCAAACCGGGCAGATCTCCTTCGGCAGCCTGACCCTGGACAACTACATCCATGTCCTGACCCAGCCGTCGGGCCTCCGGCCGTTCATTGTCAGCGTGATCTACAGCGCGCTGGCCGCGGTCATCGCCGTGGGCGGGCTGCTGTTTGTGGCCCGGCTGCTGCAGAAGTACAAGAACTGGGTCAGCACGGTGTTCGAGTACCTGCTCCACATCCCCTGGGTCCTTCCCTCAGCGCTGCTGGCACTGGGCCTGATCCTCAGCTACGACCACCCGAATCCCCTGGTGGGCGGGGCGGTCCTCACCGGGACCACGGTAATCCTGCTGATTGCCTTTGTGACGGTCAAGATTCCCTTCACGCTGCGGATGCTCAAAGCCTCTTTTGCCTCGGTCAACTCTTCCCTGGAGGAAGCGGCGGCCATCATGGGCGCCAAAACGCTGTACGTCTTCCGCCGCATCCTGCTCCCGCTGGTCCTGCCCGCCGCCGCGGCCATCACGGCCCTGAACTTCAACAGCATGCTGGACGACTACGACACCGCCATCTTCCTGGCGCACCCCCTGGTCCAGCCGCTCGGCCTGGTGATCAAGGCGAACACCGACGGCGCTGAAGGGGTCCAGGGGGTGGCGAACACCTTTGTCTACACCGTGCTGCTGATGGTGATCACCGGCGTGACCATGTACCTGGTCTACGGCCGCTCCAGCCGCCGGGGCACCTCGGGGAAGCGGCCCGGCGTGGCGGTGGCCCGGACTGTTCCGGGCCCCGTCCTGGCTGAAGTTCCAGGCGGCGTCCCGGGCGGCAAGGAACCCGCGTCGCCGGTGCGCTGATTCCCGCGCTGCGGAGTGCGGGCTGCCGGCGGTGTGCTGCGGGCAGGTTCTCGTGGGCTGCCATGCGTGGCTGGCTACCGGGTGGCTGATCCCGGCCGGCTGGCTACCGGGTGGAACCGCTTCCGACGGCGGTGCGTGCTGTCCGCCGTCCGGCCAGGGCGAGGAGCCGGTCCCGCAGCGGCTGGGCAGTCTCGGCGAGAGCCACCCGCCCCATCGC
>NZ_QAIQ01000452.1 GCF_003061105.1 Arthrobacter sp. HMWF013 | reverse complement strand
CTGCACATGCGCTCGTCCTTCACGGCCACCGTCCTGTGCGGACGCAACGATGCGCTGCGGCAGCGTATCGAGCAGTTGGTGGCGCCCGCTGGCGACCGCTACCGCGTGCTCGGCTTCACGGCGGAGATGCCGCAGCTGCTCCGCCGCGCCGACCTGTTTGTGGGCAAGCCGGGCGGGCTGTCGGCGTCGGAATGCATGGCTGTAGGGCTGCCCATGGTGCTTGTGAACCCCATACCGGGGCAGGAGGACCGCAACGGCGATTACCTGCTGGAACAGGGGGCGGCGGTCCGCTGCAACACCCCCGCGACGATCGGCTGGAAGATCGACGAGGTGCTGCGGGAGCCGGGCCGCCTGCAGCGGATGCAGGCGGCGGCGCGGAGAACCGGACGCCCTGACGCTGCGGCGGACGTGCTGACCGGACTGCTGGACGGGCCGTCCCGTCCACTGGTTGTGACACGCGGGGCGCAGAAGACAATCCTCGACGAGAGCGAGCGGCGCGTCGTTGCGACCGATCTGACGGGGCCCTCATCGCTGGTCCGCGTGGTCGACTCGGCTGCGGGTAGCACGGTCGCGCTGTTGCGGGCCGAGGAGTTGGGAGATCTGCAGAAGCGGTACGCCACCCCGGACGGTGGCCTGATACTCCGGCGCGGCCACGCGCTCATGTCGCTCAGGCGGGAGGAGCGGCGGCTGCTCCGCGCCCTTCTTCGGGGGGACGACGAGCTGCCCGTCCGCGTCGAGGTGTGACACAGCCTGCGAGCCGGTAGCCGTCATCCGCTTAGAACAGGGGCCAGGGGACCGCCGGCATTTCACCGCTTGGAGCCGGAAACCGCCCTGCCAAGCGCAACCGGGCGCAGCGCGCGGCGAGCGATGCGATTTCTTCGGTGCTGAGCAAGTCCGCCAGGTTTCGGCCCAGCCCACCGTGCAGTCCTTCGCTGACACGATCGATGCCGTCGCATTCCTCGGATGTCAGTGCGTCTCCCAGCCATCCCCACAGCACCGTGCGCAGCTTGTGGTCACCGTGAAAGGTGAGCCCGTGGTCCACGCCGTGCCGGCGTCCGTCCGTGATGGACAGGATGTGATCGCCTTTACGGTCCGCGTTGTTCACGACGACGTCGAACACGGCCATGCGTCTGAGCGCCGGAGAGTCCTCGTGTATGAGGGCGACCACCCGTCCATTCTCATCCTGGCCCTCGAGGACGTGTTTCCAGCCGATCTCGGGTACGTCATCCGACACAACGAGATCCACCGCGTTCTGGTCGGGGTCTCCTGCCACAGCTGCACCATCCCTTCACCGAACGGACCATCGCGCAGCCAGGTAGGCGGCACCACATTCCAGCCGAGGGCCTCTGAGACCAGGTAGGCGGCAACCTCCCGGTGGGCTAGGAAGCCATCGGGAAAATCCCATAGCGGTTTCTCCCCGGCTATCGGTTTATAGACGACTTTCGTGTCCCCGATGCCGCCCAGGAAGGTGGCGTTCGATGCCGTCGTTATGCGCCCAGTGAGCGTCAGCTCGGCCGTCAACAGGTCAGGCGCCGGCATCAGACCTCAGGCAGCGTGCAGACGTGCCCGTCGGCGTCTACGGGGTAACCGCAGAGCGGGCACGCGGGACGCCCGGCGCCCACTACCTCACGCGTGCGCTGAGCGAATGCGCGGGCGGAGCCAACCGGCATCCGCACCAGCAGCATTTCGGGCACGTCAGCGTCGTCCAGATCAAGCGATTCGGTGTTGCCATCAGCGTCGACATCGGTGATCGGGTAGGCCTCTATCACGACCTGCGCCGTCGTCGGGTCCCAACCTAAACTCATGGCACCGGTGCGAAATTGTTCCTGAACGGCCTCGAGCTGGTCATTGTCAACCAATTCAACGGGGGTACTGGTGGGAACGCTATGGGGGTTGCCCTCGACGGTGAGGAGCTGGTCGAGCATTTCGTCGATCTTGTCCGCGAGCAGAGCCGACTGCTGCTTCTCCAGGGCAATACTCACGATCTGCGTCCCTGCGCGCACCTGCAGGTAGAACGTACGCGCCCCCGGAAGGCCAATGGTTCCGACAACGACCCGATCAGGCCAGGCAAACTCGTGAACACGTGTAGGCATGTCAGTATTTTAGGCACAAGAGACTCATGGCGCCTTTTTCCCTGCACCGCCGCCCACCGGCGCATCGTCAGAATGGATGACGTTCGACAGCCACGACAGATCACCCGCGTCGGTGTTGGTTGCGTAGACGCTCGGCCGGCTCGCGCCGTAGCGCACGATCGATACTGAGGCGGGGCCCACGTTAATACGCTGGAACAGGTCAAGGTGCATGCCCAGCGCGTCGGCGAGGATTGACTTGATGATGTCACCGTGACTCACCGCCACCCACACGGCCCCTGGCCCGTACTCGGCTTCGAAGGCTGCATCGTGGCGTCGAATCGCTGCCACCGACCGGGCCTGCATCGCGGCCATGGATTCCCCTCCGGGAAAGACGACGGCGGATGGTTGGGACTGCACAACCGGCCACAAATCCTCGGTCGCGAGATCACTCAACGTGCGGCCCTGCCACCGGCCGTAATCGCACTCGGTGAGATCGGGATCGACCGGCGCGTACGGCATGCCGACCTGGCGATCGAGAATGAGCTGGGCGGTCTGCTGACAACGCTCAAGAGGGCTCGACACCACCCCGACCAGGGGCACTGCCGCGAGGCGGTCTCCGGTCAGAGCCGCCTGGTCGCGCCCGATCTGGTCCAGGCTGACGCCGACGGCCCGGCCAGCCAGCAGTCCGGTTGCATTGGCTGTGGTGCGGCCGTGCCGCACGAGAATAACTGTCGCCATCCACCCAGCCTAACCACCCACTCGATGGGTGTGTGAACCGTACCGGGTCGCGCGCACCGGGAGCAGATCCTAAGCTCAGCGCGGCGGATAGCTGATACTGGTCATGCCATCGGGAGCCGGGTGCACGCGGCGGGAATTTTCGGTCCGGTCCGGCGTTAGGTCTGAGTATGAAAGCTATCGTGTACCGTGCCACCGGTGGTCCGTCTGTCCTGGAGCTCATCGACCGTGGCATCCGCGACCCGGGGCCCGGGGAGGTGCGCGTGCGGATCGTGGTGTCCGCGGTGAACCCCACTGACTGGAAGTCGCGGCGGGGCGCCAAGCCGGGCGAGTCCTTGCCTTTCGCGGAGGTCGTACCCAACCAGGACGGCGCCGGAGTGGTGGATGCCGTCGGATCCGGCGTCGAGGGTTTCCACGTCGGTGACAGGGTTTGGCCGGCCCTGGCCGCCTACCAGCGCGCCGACGGCGGGACAGCCCAGGAGTTCGCCGTCCTGCCGGCCGAGCGGGTCTTCCCGCTGCCGGAGAACGCAGGGTTCGACCTCGGCGCAAGCCTGGGCGTTCCCGCGGTTACCGCCCATCGTGCCCTGACCATCGCCGAGGACGGCCCGCAGCGGCTGCACCCGGGAGCTTTGGATGGCAAAGTGGTTCTCGTCGCGGGAGGAGCCGGCGCCGTGGGTCACGCGGCGATCCAGCTCGCCAAGTGGGCCGGAGCCGTTGTGGTCACGACCGTGAGCGGACCAGCGAAGGCTGCGCTGGTCACGGCCGCCGGCGCCGATCACATCATCAATTACCGGGAAACCGACGCGGCCGCGGAGATCCGCCGGATCGCTCCCAACGGCGTCGACCAGATCGTAGAGGTCGCACCCGCGCAGAACGCGGAACTCGACCTGGCAGTGATCCGCAACCGCGGCTCCATCGCCGTGTATGCCAACAACGGCGGCGACCTGGTGACCCTGGACGTGCGAAGGCATTTTAGCCTCAACGTCCGCTACCAGTTCGTGCTGCTCTACACCGTCGGCATGGCGGCGGTGAAAGCCGCCGCCGAGGACATCAATGCGGCCATCGCCGACGGCGCCCTCCCGGTGGGAGAAGCCGCAGGCCTGCCGCTGCATCGCTTTGACCTGGTTGACACGGCCGCGGCCCACGCGGCGGTGGAAGAGGGCATCGTCGGCAAGGTGCTGATCGATGTGTCAGCGGGCTAGCCGATAGCGCATCGTGCCCTGGCAGTCGGCTTAGCTCACGGTTCGAAGACCGAGGTCAGTAATAAAAAAGCGAGTACAGACTACTCGGGTCATGCGAATCTGACCGGCTTACTGTGGGCGGATGAGTATTTTGAGCTGTCCTACTCAGATTTGTTGTCCGGCGGAGCTTCCGCGCTTCGTCGGCTCATTGATCGGCGTACACGTTTCAACGTGTGGTGCCGCCACGCTCCGCCGGAATCCGGAAACATCCCTGCGCGCCTTCCGCGCGCTAACGGGCGGAGTCGCGAAGATCAACGGGCTGGCCACCTGCACTGAGGCGCTTTCTCCTTGTTAGAAACTCCCCTGGAGCAACTGTGAAAATGATCGAAAGTGCCCCCAACACGAGTCGCAGGACTTCCTGGTTTGGCGTCATGCGGGGAGGTGGTCGCCTGGCCGGTCAGCGTCTACGCGGGTCGCAGAAGCTGCGGCTCCACGCACTGCTGACAGTGC
>NZ_QAIQ01000045.1 GCF_003061105.1 Arthrobacter sp. HMWF013 | reverse complement strand
GATGTTGCCGCCGGCAGGATCGATGTGTTTGCCACGGGGCGGATCGCGGCTGAGAACTTCATGAAGAACTCCCCGCTCGCCGCGGAGCTCAAAATCGTCGGTGATGTCTACGGAATGAAGCCTGCCGGTGTCGGCCTTCCCAAGGACGACACCGAATTGAAGCCCAAGGTGGACAAGATCATCGAAGAGCTCAAGGGTGACGGCACCTTGGAGGAACTGAACCAGAAGTGGTTCGGTTTCACGGTCGAGATCCCCGCCGCGTAATTTGCCATGAACATCTCCGAGCCCGGCTCTGTTGCAGCCGAATACTTCCCGATCTTTCTGACCGGCGCACTGACAACCCTGGGAATCGTTGCTGCGGCCATCGTCTGCGCCACCGTCCTGGGCTACATCATCGCCACCCTGCGGCTCTCCAGGATCCGTGCACTGCGGATCTTCGCCGCTGCCTATGTCTGGTTCTTCCGCGGCCTGCCGCTCATGTTGTCGCTGTTCTTCTTCTACTACACGAAGCCGTTCGGACTGACCATGGACGCATTCACGGCGGGCCTGATCGCCATGAGCCTGAACTCGGCGTCGTTCTTCTCGGAAATCATCAGGGCCGGGCTCAAATCGGTTGATACCGGCCACCTGGAAGCGGCGGACTCCGTAGGCATGAACCCGCTGCAGAAGTTCGTGCGGGTGACAGCTCCGGAAGGCATCCGGCTCATGACTCCCCCGTACATCAACAACTGCATCATCATGCTCAAGGAGTCCGCCCAGATCTCCGTCATCACAGTGCCGGACCTGATGCTGCAAGGCCAGAAGGCCTACAACTCCACGTACAACGTCATGGAAACCCTGGGGGTCGTGGCGGCAATGTACCTGGTCATGACCAGCCTGCTGATGGTCCTTCAGATCGTCATTGAAAAGAAAATGGGCCGCAAGATGGGCACCACCAAACAGGTGCGCGAAGCCGTTAGGAGCATGGCATGATCAGCATCACCGGGCTCACCAAGAGCTACAACTCGCGCGAGGTCCTGAAGGACGTAGACCTTCGGATCCTTCCCGGTGAGGTGGTGGCCATCATCGGCCCGAGCGGCGCCGGGAAGAGCACCCTGCTGAGGTGCATCAACATGCTGGAGGTACCGGACGCCGGACGCATCCACGTGGACGGCCGGCAGGTGTTCTACACCCCGAACGCGCGGGGAAAGCTTGGCGTCCTGGACCAGTTCCGGCTGACATGGTTGCGGCGTGAAATCTCCATGGTGTTCCAGCAGTTCAACCTGTGGCCGCACCGCACGGTTCTGGAGAATTTGTTGGAAGGGCCGGTGATCTCCAAGAGGCAGAAGCGGGCGGACGCGCAGGGGCGTGCCTTGGAAAAGCTCCGCTCGGTTGGCCTTGAGGACAAAGCGGACGCGTACCCCGCCGACCTGTCCGGCGGGCAACAGCAGCGGGTGGCAATCTGCCGCGCGCTCATGATGGATCCCAAGGCCATCCTCTTCGACGAGCCCACGTCCGCACTGGATCCGGAACTGGTGAACGAGGTCCTGGAGATCATGGCCAAGCTCGCGAAAACCGGTATGACCATGGTCATCGTGACGCACGAAATGAAGTTCGCGCGGGAGGTGGCGGACAGGGTGATCTTCATGGAACACGGCGGCATCGTGGCAGAGGGCCCGCCGGACGTGGTGTTCCAGCACCCGCGCCTGCGTGTCTATGCCTCACACCTGAGCCACTGAATGCCGCGGTTTCCGCTGACACTCGCTGAGTCCGGTCCGGAGGTCCGCCCGTATATGGCCTGCGCCCTGCTGCCCGGAGTCCGCCTGCCCGGGCAGCTCATCGGCATTGGGGAAAACTACTGGCCCGACTCCCGGGAAGGGAACGGCCTCCCGCTGTCCCCCGGGCCCGCCGGAGGCACCGCCCCGGACCGGCGGGCACCGGGACGCATTCCCCTGGTCTTTGGCAAGTTTCCCGGGAGCCTGGCAGGCGACGGCGGGCCCATCACGTTTGACCCGGCACATACGGGGACCGTCCTCTGCGAAGGTGAACTCGCCGTCGTCGTAGGCCGTGTGCTGAAGGATGCGCACAGCGCAGAAGAAGCGCTCGCGGCAGTCGCCGGGGTGACGGTGGCAAATGACGTCTCCGCGCGGACCCTGCAGGCAGCCGACGTCCAGTCCACCCGCGGCAAGAGCCTGGACACGTTCTGCCCGCTCGGGCCTGAACTGGTGACGCTTGACGAGATCAGGGACCTTCAGGACCTTCGCCTCGTCACAAGGATCAACGGTGGGGTGGTCCAAAGTTCCTCGACCTCCCGCATGGTTTTTTCCGTGGCGGAGCTGCTGATGTTCTGCTCCCGGTTCATGACCCTCTACCCCGGGGACGTGATCCTCACCGGCACCCCGTGGGCTGCTGACGAAACGGTCCTCGAGCTCCGTCCGGGCGATACCGTTTCGGTGGACATCGAAGGCGTGGGGACGCTCATGAATCCAGTGGCCCTGCCGGAGTCTTCAGCCGTGAACCTGACGTGACCCGCCGAGCGGGGCTGATTCTGAGCAGCTACGCTGCGGCTCCGGCCCTGGACGGCCGGGATCCGGTGGCTGAGGCCGCGTTTCTGTCCGGCGCTGCGGCACTGCCGCATGTCACTGGGCTGGAGATTCCGTTTTACGCCACGGGAAGGCTGCACAAGTACGACGGCGACTGGCTGGTTCAGCAGATTGGCCACCTCCCCGCCGATTTCAGCTATGTGCTCACCACCATTCCGGACACCATGGACCGGCTCGGCGCCTCCGTTGGCTTTGGCTTGGCCTCGGCCGACCTGGAAGGAAAACGCGCAGCACTGGAAAGAACTGCCGCTGCGGCTGAGGCGGTACGCACCCTGAACCGGACGGTGGGCCGTAAAGCGGTTCGCGCGGTGCACCTGTACAGCGCTCCCCGTCTTTCGGTGGGGGAGATCGGAACTTTCACCAGGACTACAGCATCCGTTGAAGCGTTGGCTGACTCGCTTAAGCAGTTGGCGGAGTATGACTGGGACGGTGCCCGGCCCGTTCTGGAACACTGCGACGCTGCCTCCGGCCACTACCCGCCGGTAAAGGGTTTCCTGCAGCTGGATCAGGAAATTGAAGCAGTACTTGCCGCGGGCACGGGGGCAGGTGTCACCGTGAACTGGGCCCGCTCGGTCATTGAGGGCCGTGATACCAACGCACCGGACCGGCATGTAGAACTGGCGTTGCAGGCAGGCGTCCTGGCAGGTGTTGTTCTCTCCGGGTGCTCATCCCAGGCCACGGCTTACGGCGGGGCGTGGGACGATACCCATCTCCCGCCGGCTCCGGTGGAACCAGCGTCCCTGCTGACGTCAGGGGCCATCCGTTCCATGGCAGCCGTGCTGGAAGGCGCCCCCACCGGTCCTGAACCGGAGGTCTATCGGGGGCTGAAGGTTTCCGCACCACGAGGAGCCAGTGTTGAACAGCGGTTGTCACTCCTGGCCGCGTCCATTGACGCCGCGTGCCGGGCCGGTTTCTGACTGGGCCGAGGCCCTAGCGCCCGCGCGTAGAAGCTCTGCGCAGGGATGTAGGTCACGCGGCGCCCGGTCCGTCCAACAATGCACTCGTGCTGCCCTGGGGGACCACCACGTGGACGGCGTTGCGCTGGATGGTGAAGTCGGCCGGCGTGGTGGTGGCGATTTCGCCGTCGAGGTTCACCGACAGCGGGGGCTCGGTGACCAGCCGGACGCGGCGGCTGGTCAGGTGGTACACCTTGTCGTGTTCCACGAAGCTGCCGTCCTTGAGCAGCCGCGCAATGCTCACGTGCTCCCGGAGGGGCGCCAGCGGGATGGCGTAGATATCGAGGGTGTGGTCGTCGATCCCCGCCGTCGGGGAGACCATGTTCCCGCCGCCGTAATGCTGGCCGTTGCCTACGGCCACCTGGAGCAGGTGCTCGAGTTCCATCGGCTCGTGGTCCCCCTCCGGGAACTCGAGACGTGCCCGGAACGCCTTGTGCCGGGCATAAGCGCGCAGGGTAGCAATGCCGTACGCCAGCGGCCCGATATATCGCTTCAGGCGGGGGCTGAGAGCTTCGGTGACACCCACTGACAGGCCCACGGACGCGACGTTGAGGAAAGGCTGGCCGTTGGCCCGGCCCAGATCGATGTCCACCACCTTCCCGTGGGCGATGACAGCACACGCCTCGGCAAGATTGTTCGGGATCTCCAGGGTCCGGGCGAGATCGTTGGCGGTGCCCAGCGGAAGAACGCCGAGCACGACGTCGGTGCCTGCCACCCTGCCGGCCGCGTAGGACACCGTCCCGTCACCGCCGCCGACAACCACCAGATCATGCCCGTCCGCCATCACCTGATCCAGCGCCCCGGCCAATTCCGCCCCGGAGTGCACGGGGTGCACGGAAGTGACCGGCACACCGGCCCCTCGCATCGCGTCCAGCGCAAGTTCGTGTGCCGCTGCTCCCCGGCGTGAACCAGTGTTGATCACGACGGCGGCAGAGCGGGCCTCTCGGGCATCCTTCATGTGGGCCATGTTAGGTGCTTGACCTGTGTAATCCTGCAGAAACCGGACAGCCCCTACTCGTGTGCAGGAGCGTTCTGCGCATGCATACCACGGAACAAGTTCTCACATTACACACCGTCAAGGTCTTGACCGGATCTGTCATACCCTGATAAACCTTAGGGGCGGAAAGCGCTTTCTCGCTCCGGCCCAGATACCCTCCCATCTTCACCCATATGTCCGGGCCATGAATGAAACGTTACAAATCATGCGGCAGACTCAGCTGCCGCCTGCATCAAAGGAGATGTTCCTTGACCTACCCCGCGAAATGTACCCCTCACTACAAACCCTTCAAGGCTGCGCCGTTGGCTGCCGCAGCCGCCCTCACGGCCGCGGCATTGGCCTTTACCGGTGTTCCGCTGGCGCAGGCAGAGCCGAGCTCGAACGCAGCCCAGCAGTCGGGCGCCGCTGACCTCAAGCGCCAGGTGGAGAACCTGGACCGTGCACCGGTGGCGGTGGCCACCGACCAGGGTGTGACGCTCGGCTGGCGGATGCTC
>NZ_QAIQ01000451.1 GCF_003061105.1 Arthrobacter sp. HMWF013 | reverse complement strand
CCAGGGCTGCTGGCGTGAGGTCAACCAGGCGCTTGTTGAAGGGCGCCAGCGCCGCGGCATTGGCAATGTGGCCCCCCGCTGAGGTGGCGTCGAAGACGACTTCGATTTCATCGAATCCGGGCATACCGATCAGGCCCTGGACTCCGTCGGCGGTGATGGGCACGCCCATGCTGGCGGCCCGGCGCAGGCCGTCTGAGGCGGGGTCGATGCCTACCATCGCTCCCATTTCCAGGACGCTTGACCTGCGCATGATCTTGAACATCAGGTCGGTGCCGATGTTTCCCGAGCCGATGATGGCAACTTTGGTGCTCATTGGATTCCCCTTTGGGTGAAGGTGACGGTGACGGCCCCGAGGCCGGTGATGGAGGCTGTGAGTGTTTTGCCGGCCTCGACGGGGGCCAGGGGCCCGAGTGCCCCGGAAAGGATGACCTCCCCGGCCCGAAGCGGCGCTCCGAACCCGATGGAGGTACGGGCCAGCCAGCGCAGGGCCTCAAGCGGATCGCCGAGGCAGGCGGCGCCAGTTCCGGTGGAGACTTCGACTCCATCGGAGGTCATCAGCATTTCGCTCTCCCGCGGTACGAAATCAGACAATGACAGTTTTGCGTTGCCCAGGACGAAGACCCCGCTGGAGGCGTTGTCGGCAACGGTGTCGCTGATTTGGATGTCCCAGTTGGCGATGCGGCTGTCCACCACCTCGATCGCGGGGCTGGCATAAGCAACCGCGCGGGCCACGTCCTCCAGTGAGACGTCCGGATCGGTGATGTCGTGGGCCAGCACAATGGCGATCTCGGCCTCGGCGCGGGGCGCAATCAGCCGCTCGATCGGAATATACGCACCGTCCGAATACGCCATGTCATCCAGCAGCACACCGAAGTCAGGCGTATCAACGCCCACCTGCTCCTGTACTGCCGGTGACGTCAGTCCGATCTTCCGTCCGACCTGTCTTGCGCCACCTGTGATTTTCGCTGCAATGATGCGCTGCTGAACCGTGTACGCATCTTTGACGTTAAACGCTCCGAGCAGGTCGCGCACCGGACTCCCTGCGACCCGTGTGCGTTCGGCCTCCTCAAGCCGGAAAACTGCCAAATCCAGATCCTCGGACGTGACGGCCGCTGTCTGCACCTGCGGGGCGCTCATGCCTGATCTGGCCGGGTCAGGAAGGCCATGACTGCCGATTCCCAGGCGGCCTTGGCCTCAACCATGACCCAATGCCCGCAGTTCGGGAATACGTGGAGCTCGGCCTTGGGGATGGTGCGCATTGGAAGGATGGAGGAATCCAGCGGCGTGACGCGGTCATCACGGCCCCAAGTCAACAGGGTGGGGGCTTTGATCCTGCCCAGCTGCGTCCAGTCCGGAGCCTCGGCGGATTCGACCGAGGCGAGGATCAGGGCGATGGTGTGCCGGCCATACATCATCCGGGCGCTGGCAAGGGTGTCCGGGTCGGTGGCCACGGCGAAGCGTTCGTCAATGAGTTCCGCGGTGAGGACCGCCGGATCGTAGACCATTGCTTCGAGCCACTGAATGAGTTTTTCGCGGGTGGGGTCCTCTGTGAAATCAACCAGCAGCTTGATTCCCTCACCGGGCATCGGGGAGTACAGGTTGCGCCCCACGCCGCCGATCGTCACCAGCCGGCGGACCCGCTCGGGGTAGTCCATGGCTATGCGGGTGGCTACCTGGCCGCCGAGCGAATTGCCAATGAAGTCAGCTTCCTCGATGCCCAGGGCGTCGAGAAAGCGGATGACCGAAGCAGGGGCTGAAAGCATTGGATGTTCGCCGGTGGAATCGCTGACGCCGAATCCCGGAAACTCTAAGGCCAGAGTCCGGAAATTCCGGGCGAAGAACCCCAGGTTGGCACGGAAGTTGCGCCACCCGCTGACCCCTGCGCCGGAGCCGTGAAGCAGAATCAGCGGTGGGCCGCTGCCCGCCTCGTGGTAGCGGAGCACCCCCGAGGAGGTCGCTACTTCGCGCAGCGTCGATTCATAAGTCAGCTGCTCTTGCCCGACATCTGTAGCTGTCATGGGTGTCTCTCCTGATGGTTGTTGCTCTTTGGTGACTCGACTCAAGCAGATGCCGGTCCGCGTCCCGGGGCACGGTTCCCGTTCAGTGGGATGGGTGCGCGCCGCATTATGTGAGGTGGCCGCAGTATTGAGCGCACCGCAGCCCCATCGGGGGCTGGAGAGAACAATGCAGGAGGAGCACTGATGAACGCAGGAGCTAGCACCCTCAGCGATTTGGTCGTGAAGAATGCGGTGGCTCGTGTTGAAGCCGTTGCCGACGAACTGGAAGCGGGCGCTGACGAGAGCGAGAAGCTCGGAAAGCTGTCCGACAGGAGCGTTTCGGCCATCAGGTCCGCCGGACTGATGCGAATTCTTCAGCCGAAGGAACATGGCGGCGACGAGGCGCACCCGGCCGAGTTCGGCGAAGCGGTCATGACTGCTGCCAGCCACTGCGGTGCATCGGGCTGGGTTGCCGGCGTAGTCGGGGTGCATCCGTGGGAGATCGCGTTGATGGACCCGCGCGTCGGGGAAGAAGTCTGGGGTGAGAACCAGGACACCTGGGTCTCCTCGCCCTACACGCCGCAGGGCATCGCCGATCCCGTGGACGGCGGCTACGTCCTGAATGGGCGCTGGCAGTTCTCCTCCGGCACCGACCACAGCGACTGGGTGTTCCTGGGGGCCATCACCGGTGACGGTTCCGGCCGCCCGGCCGCAGCACCCAAGTACCTGCATGTGATCCTGCCGCGCAAGGACTACGAAATCATCCAGGATTCCTGGAACGTCATTGGGCTGGAGGGAACCGGAAGCAAGGACGTCGTGGTGAATGGGGCGTTCATCCCGGCCTACCGCACCCTGGTGCACGAGGACGTGCAATCCGGCGCCGCGGCCGAACGCACTGGACGCACCGAACCGCTGTACAGGCTACCGTTCAACGTGCTCTTCCCGCTGGGGATATCCTCGGCCGTCATTGGTATCGCCGAAGGCGCCCTGGGCCTGCACCTGGCCTACCAGCGCAACCGCTCCAACGCCGGCGGAGTGCAGATCAAGAGCGACCCATACTCAATGTTTGCCATCTCCGAGGCCGCCGCAGAGATCGCCGCCTCACGCTCGAATCTACTCGACGGAGTCACCAGGGCCTTCGGGCAGGTTGAAGCCGGCAGCCCGGTCACCGCGGTGCAGACCGCCGAGGTCCGCCGGAACCAGATCCAGAGCGCGTGGCGGGCCGTGCGGGCCGTGGATGAGATCTTTGCCCGTTCGGGTGGCAACGCCGGACGCCGCGACAACCCGCTGCAGCGCTTCTGGCGCGATGCCCACATGGGTCTGCAGCATTTCATCCACGTGCCGGGCCAGGTCTTCCACGCAACGGCGCTGCTGGAGATGGGTCTCGAACTGCCGGAGAACCTGCGCGGGGCGGTTTAGGAACATGGCCCAGCTCACAGCGCTCTTCCCGAGCATGCCAGACGGAGCCGAGCCGGCACGGCACTTCCGGAATGTGCTGGGTAGCTACCCCACGGGGGTCGTGGCGGTCACCGCCCCGGGTGAAGGCGGCGAACCGATTGCGATGGTGGTGGGCTCGTTTACGTCGGTCTCGTTGGACCCTCCGATGGTGGCGTTCCTGGCCGACCGCGGGTCAGGCACCTTTCCGAAGATCAAGGCGGCCGGTCACTTTGTCGCCAACGTCCTGGCATCCGACCAGGCTGGCCTCTGCCGCTCCATGGCTGCGAAGGGCGCACACAGGTTCAGGGATGTGGCGTGGCAGCCTTCGGAGCACGGAGCGCCTTTGCTTGAAGGGGTGGTCGCCTGGATTGAATGCACGATGGAGCAGGTGGTTGAGGCAGGTGACCACGTAATCGCGATCGGAAGAGTGAATGACCTGCGGGTCGTCTCGGAAAAGCTCCCGTTGCTGTTCTTCCGGGGGACCTACGGCGCCTTCGAAGCCCACACGATGCGCCTCGAAGACAGGTATCTGGGATGGGGATGATGACGGAGTCGCGGACACCGGCCCAGGCCCTGAAGATCCCGGGGGAAGCAGGGGTGTGGGTCTTCCTCTTCGGCGACATGGTGATCTTCGTGGTCTTCTTCGTCGCGTACTTGGTGGACCGGGCCGCAGCCCCCGGGCTCTTTGCCCAATCCAGCCACGAACTGGGATTGGCGGTGGGTGTGGCCAACACCCTGATCCTGCTAAGCAGTTCGCTGTTGGTGGTAGTGGGGCTGGGAGCAGTGCGTCGCGGGGCGGTTCCGGTGGCCACCGGCGCATTCCGGGGCGCTATGGCCTGCGGGGTGCTCTTTGTGGTGCTGAAGGCCTTTGAGTACACCCAAATAGCTTCCGGCGCGACGGGAACAGACCTCAACCCGTTCTTCTCCTGGTACTTCATTCTCACAGGCGTCCACCTCATGCATGTGCTGATCGGGCTCGGCGTCCTGGGACTGATGGTGTCCAGGGCACAGCAGAGCAGCGACGTTACCGGGAAGCGCCTGATGGTCATCGAATCGGGGGCCTGCTTCTGGCACCTGGTCGACCTGCTGTGGATGCTTATCTTCCCGCTGCTGTACCTGGTGGCGTGATGAAAGGACAACAGGCGAAGGCAAAGCCGAAGACGCGGCTGTTCGCACTGATTGAGTCACGGGTGACCATCGTGTGGATCGTGCTTATGGTACTGACCATCGCCAACCCCGTGCTGGGCATCGAGGCCCAGCTGGCAGGAAGTACAAGTGTCCAACTCCTGGGGGTGGCCATCCTCACCCTGGCCATTGTGAAGGTCCGCCTCGTGGGACTCGATTTCATGGAACTGCGCAAGGCCCCGGTGCCAATGCGTCTGATGTTCGAGGCTTATTGCCTCATTCTCTGGGTGGTTCTCACCGCCTGTTTCCTGTGGCTGTAACTAACTGCAGCCCCCCAACAAGAAAGTGGTTCGCATGTCCATCAATGAGGATGTACCAGCGGGTGTAGATACCTTCGACGTGATCGTCGTAGGTTCGGGCGGCGGCCTGGTGGGCGCCTACCTGTCAGCATCACGGGGGTTGCGCACCCTGGTGATTGAGAAGACCGGGAAACTGGGCGGAACCACAGCCTACTCCGGGGCCGGTATCTGGTATCCGGGTTCGGCGCCGATCGAGCGGGCAGGCATAACGAACAGCCTTGAGGAAGGCAGAACGTACCTGCGCACGGCAGTGAACGACCCCACCCGGGAGGCCCGGCAGGAGGCTTACCTCCAGGCGGGAATCGATGTCATCGACGAGCTGGAGCGCAACGAGTGGTTCGGAAAGTTCGAATTCCTGCCCGTTCCCGATTACTATTCCTCGCTCCCGGGTGCTTCGCCGAGCGGCCGGACGATTTTCCCTGCACCGGTCACCGTCGAAGAACTGGGAGAAGAAGCGCACCTGATCCGCAAGCCCCTGTTCACCGAACGATGGGGCACTGATGAGGGCCCGTTACTCACCGGCGGCCGCGCGCTCATTGGGCGGGCCCTGAAAGCCTTCCTGGCAACGGGGTTCGGCGAATTAAAGCTGGACACCGCACTGGAAAGCCTGATCACCGACGAAGACGGCAAGGTGACGGGCGTGGTTGCGGTGGAGAACGGTGTACGGGTCTCGATCCTTGCGAACCGTGGGGTGATCCTTGCCGCTGGCGGGTTTGAACGCGACGCAGCGCTGAGGGCCGAACACCAGTCACCGGATTTCACAGGGGAATGGTCCAACGGTGCCCCGCAGAACACCGGGGATGCCCTGAAGGCGGCCATCGCCGTAGGCGCCGGCACCGAGCTGATGGATGAGGCGTGGTTCGTTCCAGGAGTGGTGCAGCCCGATGGTCTGCCGATCTTCCACACCGGCACGCGCGGCGGGATCTGGGTAAACGCCGCCGGGGAGCGCTTCGTCAATGAGACCGCCCCGTATGACCAGTCGGGCCACGCGATCTACCACGGACACACCCGAACCGGTGTCTCACACCTTGAGGTCCGCTGGATCTTTGACCAGCACCACCTGGACCGCTTCAGCATTGGGGGTTCCCCCGACGAGGCCCCGGGCGAGGAGTGGTTCGCCTCCGGGGCCCTGGTCAAGGCTGATTCGATCAAAGCGCTCGCCGGGCTCATCAATGTGCCGGCCGCGCCCCTGCAGGCCTCGATCGATCGGTACAACGGCTACGCGCAGTCCGGGGTGGATGAGCAGTTCCATCGGGGCGAGAGTGCCTGGGACCTGTTCAGCTCCCAGATCGTAGGCTTTCCAGCCGGCCCGGTCATGAACTATATGGTGGCGCCCGAGGAGGGATTGGCCAATCCGCTGCTGCCACCCATTGGTGCCGGGCCCTACTACGCGGCCACGGTTCGCCTTTCGGACATCGGAACCAAGGGCGGGCTGATCACCGATGAACATGCCCGGGTACTCACGCCCGACGGCGAGCCGATCGAGGGCCTGTACGCCACTGGCAACACCATGGCAGCGATGTCCGGCCACGTATATCCCGGTGCAGGAACCCCGATCGGATCGTCGATTGCGTTCAGCTATCTTGCCGTGCTCGACCTCGCGCCCGCAGTGATTCCCGCCCCCTAAACAACTCCTGGTTCCGTCATTCATTCACACCCGATCTAAGGACACCAAAATGGAATTGAAAACCAAGTTCAGGCTTCACCGGATGTCAGTCTGGGCAGGTGTTGTTGTGCTGATTGCCAACCTCATCGCCTTCTTCGTTGTCGGCAAACTTTTCCCACCCATCTCACCGGCCTCCACAGCCACGGAGGTGGCGGCCTTCCTGACGGAAAACCGTTCGGGCATCTTGTGGTCCGTAGTGATCATGGGGATCTTTGCCCCGTTCTTCTATGCCTTCGCGGTGGTCACAAGCCTCCAGATCAGGCGCATCGAGGGCGGCTGGGGAATTATTTCCATGATCCAACTGACCACCGCGGTGGTTGCCCCCACCGGCTGGGTATACCCGATGGCAGTGTTGGCGACAGCTGCCTACCGGCCCGGTCGCGACCCCGAGCTACTGCTGATGATGAGTGACCAGTTCTGGCTCACGTACGTCGGCGTCGCTGTGATCTTCGTGCTCAACGTCGCCTCGATCGGTCTCGCAGCAATCGTCGACAAACGGGCCAAGCCGGTCTTCCCGCGATGGTTCGGCTACCTGAATTTCTTCCTTGCGCTCTCGTTCTTCCCCGGTGTCTTCATTTACCTTTTCACCGAGGGACCGCTGTCTTGGAACGGGCTGTTCGCGCTGTGGATCCCGGCGTGTGCGTTCCCCGTATGGAAGATCGCGATGATCATATGCCTTCTGAAGGCCGTGAAGTCCGAGGAACAGGAGGCCCTCGAGGTCCAGGCGCGGGAGCTGGTGTCGTTGGGCACGGTGAGAGCCGACTAACCGCGAGGCCCGCGATCTCCAGGCTCGCTGAGCCCATCACGGTGGACTCAGCGAGCACAGGTCGGTAGGCCTTCAACTGGGGATTGGAGGCTGGTGCGCTAGCATGACCCCTAAAGGCTTACGGGTGTCTATCCAAGCCTGCGATTCCTTGAGGAGAGACCGGACGGTGGCAAGTACACCAAAGAAGCAGGCGGAGAATTCCTCGACCGATCGGCAGAGGGATCCGCTGGCAAGAGGCTTCGAAATCCTCACCCACATGGTGGAAACCGGCGAGAGGTCCTACGGCGTCCGCGAACTGGGAACGCAGATGGGGGTCAGCCCCAGCACCGCCCACCGGCTCCTGGCGGACCTGGAGAAACTTGGCATGGTTCGCCGGACCCAGGAAGGCGGCTACCAGCTTGGGCTTGAATTCCTCAGGCTCTCATGGAAGCTGGTGACACGTTTTCCACTGCGCGAAATGGCGAACGATCTCCTCCAGGAAATGACGGACCGCAGCGGCGAGTCGTCCTTCCTGGGGATTTACAACGACCAGCGGCACGAAATGATGTTCGCCGTCACCGTGGACTCTCCCCATCCCCTGCGCTACATGATTCCGCTGCAAAAATGGCTGCCGCTGCACAGCGGAGCCAGCGGGCTTTCGATCCTTGCCTTCCTCCCCGAGGAGAAACGCAAGGAAATCCTGCACGGCAACCTGACGAAAGTCACCGAAAACACAATCATCGATCCCGAGGTGCTTTCGCAACGCATCGAGACCATCCGGAACCAGGGCTACGCAGTCTCGCTCGGTGAACGCGTTACCGGCGCCATCGCGCTGGCGGCACCGGTGTTTGGACCCGGCCGGGAAGTGGTCGGAACATCCGGTCTGATGATCCCTGAGTCCCGGTTTGACACTGGCGTTGAGGCCGAACTATCAGAACTCGTCAAGCATTCCGCGGCAGTCCTCAGTGAACGCATGGGCGGCACTCTCGGCACCAGCTAGGGCACAGCGGACCGGCCGCTGTGCCCTGGCAGGCTTAGCCGGCCTCGCCGGTCCCGGCCCCCGGCTCCGGCCGGGTGAGGACACTGATCGACCTGCTCGGACACACGTTCACGGCTTCCTTCGCACGCGCGATTGCGTCGGGTGACGCGGGGTCGGCCTGCAGTACCACCACCCAACCGTCGTCGTCCTGGTCGAAGGCATCAGGGTCCGCGAAGACGCATTGGCCTGCACCAATGCAGGTTTCGCGTTTGGCAACTATGTGCGCACTCACCAGGCCACCCGCAGCTCGCTGATGCCGTAGTTCGGCCCCCATTCCTTGAACGCAATCGCGGAGATGGGGTCGAGGAGGCGGAGGGTGGGTACGCGTTGGATGACCTGCTCGAGGACCACCACGAGCTCAAGCCGGGCGAGGTTCTGTCCCAGGCACTGGTGGGGGCCGAAGCCGAAGGCCATGTGGTTGCGGGCACCGCGCTTGAAGTCAATAGTGTGCGGGTCAGGGAAGACCTCGGGATCGCGGTTGGCAGTGTTTGTCAGCCCGTAGACGGCATCTCCCGCGTGGATCCGCTTGCCCCCGATTTCAAGATCGGTGGTGGCAAGACGCAGCCCGCCGACCTCAGCGATGGTGAAATAGCGCAGCAACTCCTCGACCGCACCTGGAATCAGCGAAGGGTCGTCGCGCAGCTGCTGAAGCAGATCCGGCTTGTCGAGCAGGGTCATGATGCTCAAGGAAATCATGTTCGCCGTGGTCTCGTGACCCGCAATAAGCAGCAGGAAGCCGAGGCCTACCGCCTCCTCGGCGTCCAAGCCGGCGTCGAGCTGCCGGCTGAGGATGTCGTTCCCACGGGCGTCCATCCGGGCATCGACGAGTTTGCTGATGTAGTCACGGAGCTTCCCGATGGCCTCGACCCTCTGGCTGGGGTCGGTGTGCGAACTGTCGGCGAAAATCGCGGTGTTGTGCTCGAAGAATTCATGATCCTCGTAGGGCACTCCGAGCAACTCGGCAATTGCCATCGCGGGGACGGGAAGGGACAACTCCTTCACCAGTTCCGCTTCGGACTTGCCATCGAGCATGGCGTCGAGGGCCTCGGCCACAATCTCTTCAATGCGGGGGCGCATGAGCGAGATCTTCTTAACGGTGAACTCATTCATGACGCGCGAGCGGATGGCGGAATGCTCCGGCGGATCGATCGCGATGATCGCACCCTTGTGCGCCCCGGGAACGTAGCCGCCATGCGCCGGGTGATCCGGGTACGAGCGGTCAGAGCTGAAACGCACATCGCTGAGCATTGTGCGGACATCGGCATGCTTGGTGATGGCCCAGGCCTTGCGTCCGTCGCGCCAGTCCAGGAAAGCGACAGGCTCGTCGCCCTGCAACTCAAGATGCTCGGCCGGTGGGCTGTACGGGTCTGTACGGCGGGTCTGGATGGCGTTAACCGTCATCGGGTCTCCTCAGGGTTATGGCGAACTGCTCTGGTCACGTAACCATTCTGCGTGGTATTTTTGAAATAGAACGCTTAGGTTTCAGTTTACACATTGAAACCTTCGCGTCTACCCCTTTTACGCTCCGAACACCGACGTCCGGAAGGGCCTCTCATGACCTTCGTTATTACTGAAGCTTGCGTTGATACCAAAGACAAGAGCTGCATCCAGGTATGTCCCGTCGATTGCCTTTACGAGGGCAATCGAATGATGTACATCAACGCTGACCAATGCATCAACTGCGGCGCCTGCGAGCCGGCATGCCCGGTTTCAGCCATTCGCTTCGACGACGAACTCGAAGGGGATGAGGAAAAGTTCCTTGGGCTCAACGAGCAGTTCTTCGAGGAAGCGAAACCACCGAAGGGCGGCCGCAAGCTCGGTCGCATCGATCACGACGTTCCGTACGTGGCGCAGCTTCCGAAAGCAACCTGATCAAATCGATAACTAAGCCGAGTCGCTTAGTTATCGATCGCTTCCGGCACGAAGCAGCCGCCGCAGCCCCCGGCGTTCGAGGGGGCTGCGGCGGCTCTCACGGCGCCTGGGTCAGCTGAAGCGGATTGATCCCAGCCTGGTGGTCATGCCGGGGTCCCGGTGGTCGAAAAACAACGACGTTCCGGCGTCGAGCCGTGCGATGCGGGCCATCTCGCCGTCGGTGAGGCTGAAGTCGAAGACCTGGATGTTCTGCGTGATGCGTTCAGGGTTCGCCGATTTGGGGATCACGACGACGCCGCGCTGGTTGAGCCACCGAAGAACCACTTGCGCCACGGACTTGCCGTGTGCCCCGGCGATCGACGCGAGTACAGGGTGGGTAAACAGGTCATTTTTCCCTCGGGCGAAAGGTGCCCAGGACATGATCTGCACGCCGTGCTCCTGCATGATGCGCTGGTCTTCAGCGCGCTGATAGAGGGGGTGGGTTTCGATCTGGTTGACGGCCGGAGTGATCTCGTTGTGGGTGATGAGGTCCACGAGCCGGTCCGGGTGGAAGTTAGAGACGCCTATTGCCCTGGCCCTGCCTTCCTCATGGAAGCCCTGCAGGGCCCGCCACTGGCTGTAGTAGTCACCGTACGGCTGGTGGACCAGATACAGGTCGATGTAGTCCAGTCCCAGGCGCTGCAGTGAGTTATTGAAGGACTGGATGGTGTTGTGCTCGCCCGCGTTCTGCACCCAGACCTTCGTGGTGATGAACAGCTCGTCCCGCGGGATGCCACTCCTGGAGATAGCCCGGCCGACGGCCTCCTCATTTTGATAGAGCGCGGCGGTGTCGATCAGGCGGTAACCGGCTTCCAGGGCGGCCAGGACGGCTTCCTCGGTCTCGTCGCCGGGGATCTGGAGAACACCGAAGCCGAGGACCGGCATCTCTGCGCCATTATTCAGGATCACGGTCTCCATGATCAAGGGACGCGTGCCTCGCTGAGGGCATGCACGATGTCCTCCACCCGTTCTTTGGCGTCGCCAAACAGCATCCGGGTGTTGTCCCGGAAGAACAGCGGGTTCTGGACGCCGGCGTAGCCCGACGCCATTGACCGCTTGAAGACGATGACCTCCTCGGCCTCCCACACCTTGAGCACGGGCATGCCGGCGATCGGGCTGCTCGGGTCCTCCGCCGCAGCCGGATTCACGGTGTCGTTGGCACCGATGACCAGTACAACGCTGGTCTCCGGGAAGTCGTCGTTCACCTCATCCATCTCCAGAACGATGTCATAGGGCACCTTGGCCTCCGCGAGAAGCACATTCATATGTCCGGGGAGCCTGCCGGCAACCGGATGGATGCCGAATCTCACGTCGACCCCCCGTTCCCGGAGTGAGCGGGCGAGTTCTGCGACGGGGTATTGCGCCTGCGCCACGGCCATGCCGAAACCAGGTGTGATGATGACGGATTTTGCATCGGCGAGCAGCCGCGCCGTCTCCCCCGCAGTAATCTCGTGGTGCTCGCCTGTCTCTTCGCTGCCCTGGGTGGGGGCGGCAATGCCGAATCCGCCTGCGATCACTGAGATGAACGACCTGTTCATGGCCTTGCACATGATGAAGCTGAGGTAGGCGCCTGATGATCCCACGAGGGCGCCGGTAACGATGAGGAGGTCGTTATTGAGCAGGAAGCCGCTCGCAGCCGCGGCCCATCCGGAATAGCTGTTGAGCATCGAGACGACCACCGGCATATCGCCGCCACCGATCGACGCGACCAGGTGCCAGCCAAGGAGCAGTGCAAGCGCCGAGACGGCCACAACCAGCCAGAGGGAGGGCGTTACAACAAACCAGGCCGTCAGCGCGACGAACAGCACCAGCGCAGTGACGTTCAGGGCATTGCGGCCCGGGAGCACGAGTGGAGCGGACTTGATGCGCGCCGAGAGCTTCAGGAAAGCGACGATCGAGCCGGTGAACGTTACGCCGCCTATGAAGATGCCGACGAAGACCTCGCCGCGATGGATGCCCGCCAGTTCCGGGGAGGTGTGGGCGCTGTCGAGGAAACCGCTCCAGCCGATGAGCACTGCTGCGAGCCCCACGAAGGAGTGCAGGAGGGCAATGAACTGGGGCATCCCGGTCATCTCCACCTTGGCCGCACGCCACAGGCCGACGGCGGCACCGATGGCCACGGCGCCGAGGAGAAGGATGATGCCGGGACCATCAGCACCCCGGATCACCAGGCCCAGCGTGGCACCCATCGCGAGGACCATGCCCGCGATGCCGTAGGTGAGACCGCCACGGGCCGTCTCATGCTTCGAGAGGCCGGCGAGGCTCAGAATGAAGAGCAGTGCGGCAACAATGTAGGCGGCGCCGGATATGGCGAGTGTCACCGCGGAGAGGGAATCGGGAGTCATGGCGTTCAGTCCTTCGAGAACATGCGGAGCATACGGCGGGAGACGGCGAAGCCGCCGAATACGTTGATGCTGGCAAGGAGTACGGCGGCGGCGGAAAATGCCTTAATTACGGGATCGTCGATGGCGATCTGCAGCATGGCCCCGACCACCACGATGCCGCTGATGGCGTTGGTCACCGACATGAGCGGAGTGTGCAGCGCGTGGTGTACTTTGCCGATGACGTAGAACCCGATAACCACCGCAAGCACCAGAACGGTGATGTGCTGCGGCAACGGCGCGGGAGCGATGGTAATGAGCCCGAACAAAGCAGCGATGCCCGCTACCGTCAGCGCGGCGCTTGCCAGCTTTGAGGCTTTCTTCGCCGCCTTCGGCGGGGCGGCGGAAGGTTCTCCGGCAGCTGCCGCCGTGGGGGCGGCCGAGACCTGCACAGGGGGCGGTGGCCATAGCCTCTCGCCGTTCTGCACCACAGTGATCGCCCGCTGAACGACGTCGTCGTGATCGAGGACCAGCAGGCCATCCTGCCCCGGGGTCAGCAGTTTCAGGAGGTTCACCAAGTTTTGCCCGTAAAGCTGCGACGCCTGAGTTGGCAGCCGGCGCGCCAGGTCGGTGTAGCCGACGATCGTCACGCCATTCGACGTGACGATGAGCTCGCCAGGGACCGTACCCTCGACGTTGCCGCCGTTGGCAGCAGCAAGATCAACGATGACGCTGCCCGATTTCATCGACGCGACGTCCGCAGCAGTGATGAGCTTCGGCGCTGCGCGGCCGGGGATGTTGGCGGTGGTGATGATGATGTCGACGTCGCGTGCCTGCTCCGAGTAGAGCTCGGCGGCCCTCCTGTCGTAGGCCTCACTCGTGGCCTTCGCGTAGCCGTCGGTCGATTCCATCTTCTCCGCGATTTCGACGGCGAGATACGTGCCGCCGATCGACTTCACCTGTTCTGCAACCTCCGGGCGCGGATCTGTTGCACGAACGATGGCGCCGAGGCTCGATGCGGTGCCAATCGCGGCAAGGCCGGCAACACCGGCGCCGGCGACAAGGACCTTGGCCGGTGGAACTTTGCCCGCAGCCGTGACCTGTCCGGTGAAGAACCGCCCGAATTGGTTCGCCGCTTCTACCACCGCGCGGTATCCGGCGATGTTGCCGGTGGAGGACAGCACATCCATGGATTGCGCCCGCGATAGACGCGGAACGGTGTCGACGGCGAGCGCGGTGATGGGCAGCGCCACAAGCTTGTCGACGATGCCAGGGTTCAGGCCCGGGCTCAGCCAGGACACGAGAGTGGCACCGTCGGCCAGCAGGGCAAGGTCGTCGTCGGACGGAGCATTTACGGTGAGTACAACATCCGCGCCCCATGCGCTGCGGTGATCGACGATCTCCGCTCCGGCAACCTCGTAATCCCTGTCCGGGAAGGCGGATCCGGCACCGGCACCACGCTCGATGACAATTTGATACCCCAGCTTCATCAGCTGGACAACCGTGGACGGGGTGCCGGCGACGCGTGTCTCGCCATCCGCGCGTTCCGCGACAATTCCGATTCGCATTGGTAGTTCTTTCGGTATAGGGATCAGGTCAGGGTGTGGAGCTCGGTGCTTAATAGATGAGGAGCGGGTTGATAATCACGCCGGTTGACCGGTGAATGGCAGTGGGAGCCGCGACCAGGAACCCGGTGGAGGTTCCTGCGGCCCGAAGCGCCGTGGCGGCGGGGCCCAGAAGGCTGTTGTCTATCAGGCAGAGGCCGATTGCATAGATGAGTCCGTGCACTTCGAGCAGGTGGGGCGGGTCGAAACGTGCGTCATGGAAGTCCCAGGACACCACGCCTGGATCCTTCGAGGCAATCCACTGCGCGCCCGATTTTCCAATGCCGGGCCGGGGCTGGAGCACAGCTCCGGGTGTGTAGCGGTGTCCGGCGGCTTCGAAGCGGTCCCGGCCTTGGTAGATGAGGAGCGCATCGCCGGGTTCGAGTGTGACTCCGGTTGCAGCGAGCGCCCGGTCGAGGTCCTCCGCGGTGACAGGCGCCTCGGCGGTGATCCAGTCCACGCCGCGCGCTGCGGGAATGTCGAGCAGCACCGCCCGGGTGGCGATGCCGTGCTGAGCCCAGTTGACCATGGTGTCCTCGTCGGTCTCGGAGGACCGTGCGGGGATGGGGCCGTGCCAGCTTTCATCGGCACCCAGGTGGGCGAGCCCGTCCATGTGGGTGTTGTGAATGCCGTGGGCGTCATAGTGGATGAAGTCACCACCGTGCGTGGACCGGCCGTGGATGCCGACCCTCACGTCCAGATTGACGCTTCCATGACCATCGGGGAGTTCAGCAACGGCGAGCGCTTGCCACTGCAGCTTCTCCTCCTCCGCCACGACGGCCAGCGCTTCCAGCTGCTTGGGCCGGGTCTCGATCTCACGTTCGAGCGAAATGGCTTTGCCGAGCGTGACCGCCGCTACTCCCCGCAGGCGGGCGGCCTCGTCGATGAGCGTCACCGAGCCACGGCATTGCATTCCGTCGGTGTGGCGGGCTGCGTCGTGCGCTGCTCCGAGCTCACGCAGCCAGGGCGCGACGGGGTCGGGGCCGAGGTCTTCACACATATTTTGCGTACTCCAATTCTTGATAACGGGACTGCCTGGGCAGGGAGGTTCTAGACGAGCGGAAAATGGCAGGCTGCATACTGGCCGGGCCGCACTTCGCGCATGGCCGGTTCGTCGACGGCGCACTTGTCCTGGCTCATCGGGCAGCGGGCGCGGAAACGGCAGCCCGACGGCGGGTTAAGCGGCGAGGGCAAATCGCCCTGGAGCGCAGGACCGACGAACCCGCCCTCCACCTCCGGCGATGGCACCGAATCCAGCAAACCGCGCGTGTACGGGTGGGCCGGACGTTCGTAGACCTCAACCGAATCTCCGAACTCGCAGGTCTTGCCGAGGTACATCACGAGCACCTTGTCGCTGAAGCTGCGCACCACGCCAAGGTCATGGGCGATAAAGACGATCGTGAGGTCGTACTTGCTCTTCAGGTCCTCGAGCAGGTTCAGGATCTGTGCCTGCACCGATACGTCGAGCGCCGATACCGGCTCGTCGCAGATGAGCAGTCCAGGGCGCACAGCAAGTGCCCGGCCGATGGCTACACGTTGTGCCTGGCCACCTGAGAGCTGGCGTGGTGACATCTCCGCAAACCGTTCCGGCGGCAGGCCCACCTGTTCGAGGAGTTCGGGCACAACAGCGGCCCGTTCCTTCGCACCCTGCCCGCCGATGGCGAGCCCCTCGGTGATGATGTCCTTCACCAGGCGCCGTGGGTTAAGCGAGCTCACCGGGTCCTGGAAGATCATCTGCATGTCGCGCCGGAGTTCCCGCATGCGCTGGTGGCTGGCGGTTTCGATCGTCTCGTCGCGGAACCTCACGTGCCCGTTGGCGATCGGATCCAGGCGCAGTACGGCACGTCCCGTCGTCGACTTTCCGCAACCGGATTCACCAACGATGCCGAGCGTCTCACCCGGGAGGAGGTCAAAGCTGACGCCGGCAACCGCTTTAAAACTGCCGCCCGCCGTGTGATATTCGACCTCGAGATTTTCGACGGACAAAACTGCCGCATCGCCACGCAGGTGCGCGCTACCGCTACCGGCCAACGAGCTCACCTTCTTTCGTATTCACGGGGTGGATGCACGCAGCGTCAAGGTCGTCGGAGAACTGGAGCATGGGGGGTTGCGCTTGGGTGCATTCCTGCGACGCCGCCGCGCACCGTGGCGCGAAGCGGCAGCCCGCCGGAGGATGGGTGGGCGACGGCAGCGAACCGGGGATAACGTTGAGCGGCGCGTGCCGCTCATGGTGGATGGTCGGCGTCGCCGAGAGCAGGGCATGGGTATAGCGGTGGTGGGGGTCCTGGAACACTGTCCGGCTGGACCCGATCTCGGCAATGCGGCCCGCGTACATAACAGCTGTGCGGTCGGTGCGTCCTGCGACGACGTGCAGGTCATGGGAGATGAGGACCAGTGACATGCGGCGCTGTGTCTGGACCCGGCGCAGCAGATCCAGCACCTGGCGCTGGATGGTCACGTCCAGGGCCGTCGTCGGTTCGTCGGCGATCAGCAGATCCGGCTCACAGGCCAGCGCCACGGCGATCATGACGCGCTGGCGCATTCCGCCGGACAGTTCGTGCGGGTAGGCGCGCAGCCGCCGCTCGGGGTCAGGCACACCGACTTCGCGGAGCAGGTCCAGCGCACGGGAGTTCGCCTCAGTGCGGGAGATCCCCAGGTGCCGGCGCATCCCCTCGGTCAGCTGGCGTTCGACGCGGACAACCGGGCTGAGCGAGCGTCCGGGATCCTGGAACACCATGGCAATCTGCTTGCCCCAGACCTCCTGGAGCTCTTTTGGCTTCATGGTGAGCAGTTCGCGCCCCTGGAACAGGACCTGGCCAGTACGCCCCGAGCGGGCCGGCATCAGACCCATTACCGCCCGGGCCATCACGGACTTACCGGAGCCGGACTCGCCTACGACGCCAAGCGCCTCGCCGTGCTGAAGGGTGAAGGACACGCCGTCCACGGCTTTAACGACGCCTCGGGGGGAGCCGATGTAGGCGTGGAGGTCGGTGACCTCGAGTAGTGCTCGGTCGCTCATGTCGCCGCTTTCACTAGTTCGTCTGTGGAATAAGGGCCGGGGCACCCCGGGGAGAACCCGGGATGCCCCGGCTGGCTCAGGGCTGGAGCCAGAGGTCGGCGGCCGCTGGCGACGTGTAGCCGTAGACAACAGCGCCATGGACCTTGTCGGTGGTCAGCAGCCCGCTGAGATATGCGGTGTACAGGATGTAGGGGTGCAACTCGGAGAGCCGCTCCTGGACGATCTTGTACTGCTCTTTCTGCTTCGCGGGATCATCCGAGAACCCGGCATCAAGCGCCGCACTGGTTTCGGGGTCATTGAACCGGGAGTAGTTGGTTCGTTCGGCCGAGCCGTGGAGCTGTCCCCAGAGCCGTGACCCGGGGTCGACGAACGCCATCGAGGAGGTGAGTGCCTGGTAATCCCCCTTGGTGCCCACTACGCCCTGCTGCGAAGTGTCGCGCTGGTCAGGGGTAACGGTGACGTTCTTGTACTTCTGGAGCTGTGACTGCAGCGCGTCGAAAACGAGTTGCCCGTTGCCTGGGAACACCGTGTAGGAGAAGTTCACCGGCTTTCCTTCCGCAGCGAGCTCGTCGAAGAGCTTCTGCGCCTTGTCAGGATCGTGGGTCGCCAGCGGGATGTCCTCGTAAAGCGGGGAACCTTCGGTGAACAGCGTCTTGGGAGCAGAGGGGTAGCCGCGGGTGATGGAATCGGACAGTGAATTCAGGTCCAGCGCATAGGCCAGGGCCTGTCGCGCCCGTACATCGTTGAAGGGTGCCTTCGCATTGTTCAGCATCAGCCCCACTCCGCCGTTGAACTGGTATTCGACCTTCTTGAAACCGGCACTCTCACCCTCAGCGAAGATGGACGCCTCGCTGTTGAGGATGGTGTCGGCCTGACCGGAGATGAGTGCGTTAAGCCGCTGCGCGTTGTCCGATACGCCCTGTATTTCGAGCGCATCCAGGTAGGGCTTCGGTGCGTCGTAGTAGCCGGGGTTCTTTTTGAGCTTGAGCGTTCCGTTCGGTACCCAGTTGTCAAAGAGGAATGGTCCCGCGCCGATGGGGTTCTTGTTGAACTCCGCCTGGCCCTTTTCCAACGCTGTAGGCGACGCAATCCACTGGAGTGAGTAAATCGGCATCAGACCCTTGAAGCCGGGGGTCGGGACGGCCATGACGACCTTGGCGGTCTGCTCGTCCACCACCTCGATGTGGTCAATCTGGTTTGCGATGCCGGCGCTTGCGGAACCGAACTTCGGGTCCTTCATGCGATCCCAGTTGTACTTGATGGCCGCGGCATTGAACGGTGTTCCGTCAGAGAACGTCAGGCCCTCCCGGGTGACGACCTCCCAGGTGGCACCCTGGTCAGTGGTAGTGAACGATTTGCAGAGTCCACAGTCGTACTGGCCGGTTTTGGTGTCCGGAACCAGGAACTGGCCGTAGAGTGCCGTGAACGTGATCGGCATCGACGTTGAACTGAATACCTGCACGGGGTCGAACCCCGAGGGCTGCGCCAACTCGAGAGCGCGGAGCGTGCCTCCCGATACCGGTTCCCCTGCCGGCTCACCGGAGCTTGCGGCAGTGTCCCCACCGGCGCAGCCGGCCAGGAGGACTGCAGTTGCCGTCGCCAGAGCGACGAACATGGATTTCCCCTTTGAAATCAAGGTTCCTCTTTTCTTGGTGCTGTTGGGTTTGAATGAAGCGCCGCAGTGACAGCGGCATGGGGACGGCCGACGGCGGCCCTGTTCCATCAGTCCTGCAGGTTGCGGTCGAAGCGGTGGCGGAGGTGCTCGCCACCCTGGTTGAGGGCGAAGACGGTGAGGAACAGGACCGTGGCGGGAACGAACACCATGTACGGCGCGGTGCGAAGGTCGACGGCTCCGGAGCTGATGAGCCCGCCCCAACTGGGTGTTGGCGGCGGAACGCCGAGGCCAAGGAAGCTCAGCGACCCCTCGGCGACAATGAGCGCCGCGATGACGAGGGGCATGTAGGCCGCGAGGCTCGGCACGACATTCGGAAGGATTTCGCGGATGAGGATCCGGGTGCTTGAGGCACCCATGTTCCGCGCAGCGCGCACGAACTCCCGGCTGGTCCAGGCCATCGTGTTGGCCCGTGCCAACCGCATGAAGGTGGGGGTGCCTGCAATGGCGAGACCCACCACCAGCACCGGGATGCTGGGTGAGAAAATCGCGGTGATCGCGAGGAGGAGCACGAGGACGGGGAACGAGAGCAGTACGTCTGCGATCAGCGTGATCACCCAGTCGGTCCCCTTGCGGAAATAGCCCGCGAGCAGACCGAGTACCGTACCCAGCGCCGCTCCGGACAGGCCTGCGACGGCTCCGACGACGAGCGAGACCTGAGCCCCGTAAATCACACGGGACAGGAGGGACCTGCCCACCTGGTCGGTGCCGAGCAGGGTATTGAGCTCGCCGAATTTCGGAGCCTGGCGTGGTGCTCCCACGGACTGGTCATACGCTGCGATGGGCAGTATTGGCGCCACGACGGCGAGCAGCACGATGAGTGCGATCCATACATACGAGAACACCACCAGAATGGACAGGCGCTTGCGCGGCAACGAGACCTGTGGCGTCGCCACAGCCATCCGCTCAGCGTTTTCAACGCCGAGTTCGCGCGGGATTGCTCCAGCAGTCATGCGGCAGCCTCCTTCTTACTGGTCGCTTTCGGGCTTCTCTGCACACGGGGTGCCCGGCGCACCCGCGGGTCGATGAGGCCGTACCCGATGTCGACGAGAGTGTTGATGAGCACGAACACGATGGCGATGAACGCCACCACGCCCTGCACGGTGACTACGTCCCTTTGGGCGATCGACTGGGTGATGAGTTGTCCAAGACCCGGCAGCACGAACAAAGCCTCCACGATGATGGTTCCGCCGATCAGCCGTGCGAGGCTCAGGCCCGAAACGGTCAACAATGAGAATGAGGACGGGCGGAAGGCGTGCCGGAAAAGTACGTACCCGCGCCCCATTCCCTTTGCCCTGGCCGCCGCAACGAAATCCTCGCGCAGCGTCGAAATGAGATCGGCGCGCAGCACGCGATGGAACGAGGCGATCTCCACCAGCCCCGCGGCGAGCGCGGGAAGGAAGGCTGCGCGGAGGTTTGGCCCCAGCCCTGTTTCGATCGATGTCCAGCCCAGCGCAGGGAATCCCTTGATGGTGATCGCGAACAGGAAGATCAGGAGCGGGCCGGCGACGAAGGTGGGCACCGACAGAAGAACCGACGTGACGGCGTTGATTCCCCGGTCGAGGATGCTGTTGGGGGCGGTGGCGGATAGCACGGCGAGGACCACGGCGGCGCTCAGCGAGATGATCAGCGCCAACGCGGCGATCTCGAGAGTGACCGGCAGCCGCTCAGCAATGGACTGGGTCACGGAGCGGCCCGTAATTGGCGAAGTGCCCAGGTCACCCTGAACTGCGTGCCAGAGCCAATCGAAGTACTGCACGAAGAGCGGCCGGTCGAGCCCGAGCTCACGTTCGAGCACGGCAATGTTTTCGGGGGTCGCCTCTTCGCCGAGAACGATCTGGGCAACAGAACCTGGGGCAAAGCTCAGGAGCAGGCTGACCCCGAAAGTAACAAGCACGATAACGAGTGCCGCGTAACCCAACCGGCGCAATACGTCACTCATGAGGCCGTCTACAGAAAATACGTCCGCTTTTCAGCGGGG